>JBNLCD010000420.1:0-5373 GCA_050303635.1 Anaerolineae bacterium | reverse complement strand
CCTGCTTCAACAGTTTAGTGGACATACGGATACTGTTACCGCTTTGCAATTTCTGCCTGATGGTCAAACTTTCCTCTCCGCATCCGATGACCGTTCACTTATCTTATGGGATGCGACATCTGGTGAAATTTTGCAAACCTTCACTAGCCATACAAATTCGGTAGCAAGTGTTGTGCTTGAACCTAATCAAAATACGGCCTTAAGCATACAACAAGATCGCATTTTACGCTGGGATTTGGAAACTGCAACGGTATTAGACACGGTGCAAACGCATATGGCAGGTGTGGTCGCGCTTGATTTTAACTCAACCGGCACTCAATTGGCTGGTGGTCTGTCAGCTGGAGAAATCATACTAATTGACTCCACCACTCATACATTGATTTGGCAAACAGCGCCGTATGCCTTTAGCTTGACAGATGTTGATTTTGCCCCGGACGATCAAACAATCGTTTCCACATCAAGCAATTCAGTCCCACATATCTGGCGTGTTGAGGATGGTACCTCACCCAATATTTTTGCCGACGATACCGAACATACCCATAACGATGAAGATGAACATACAGACACTGGTGATCATGCTGATCATGTTGTACACAGTTCTGGCATTAACACAGTGACTTTTAATCCGACAGGGGATCGAATTGCAAGCGGTGGCAAAGATGGGATAATTATTATTTGGGATAGTACGACAGGCTTGCCGATACAAGTTTTAGAAACCGATTTGAACGCTGTACTACAGATAGCCTTCAGTCCAGATGGAAAGTTTTTGGCATCATGTGGACTCAGTAATGATGTCACACTGTGGGATGTAGACACAGGTACCCCGATCCGCACACTGGCGGGGCATACATCACGGGTTAATACATTGGCTTTTAGTCCTGATGGGCAGACCTTGATCACTGGCTCACGCGATCAAAGTTTAATTTTATGGGATGTCGCAACAGGTGAACAAATCCGAACTTTTTCGGGTGATTTATCTATTGTGTCTTATGTTAGCTTTAGTCCCAATGGACAGTTACTAGCGTCTACGGGTGTTGATGGCACCGTGATCCTGTGGGACATGGCAACGGCAACCCAACTCTATAGCCTAACGGGTCATACCAATCGGGTCTCAGACATTGTTTTCAGTCCAGATGGTACCCAAATTGCGACAAGTAGCTATGATGGCACTATCCGCATCTGGGGTATTCCAACCGAGTAGCCCTAGTCGATTGCCACAGATTACTTGGTTCACAATCAAATAGTCCTAAATATGAGGTGGAGTGCCAATCACTCCACCTTTTTATTTTTCTTCAGCTTCCTGCGGAATGCCCTCTTGCATTTCGAGCCACGGAATGCCATAGGCGAAAAGTAGTTTCCCCGCTGAAGATAAGGCATACGGTAATTCATCGCCGGTCTTAAATTCCCACCAGAAATCTTCATAGGGCAGAACCCGTGAACCATAAATATGCCAAATGACGTGACTTAGTGTGTGTTTTATACTTGCCGAACCCGCGTGAGTGCGTTCTAATTCTAAACGAAAGCGGGCTAGCGGACTTTGGGCAAAGGCAAGCAACTGCCAACTCACCGTTAATTGACAATTCTCACCCAACGGCGGAAACGGTTTATGGAAACGAACCAGTCCGCGTGCTTGGGTCAGGTCGCTATCTTCCAATTCGTATTGGGCGGCGTGCAAAGCTTGCCCCACAATCTGTAGTAAAATTTCTTTAAAGTAGCTGGTTTGAGACGCGTTATAAAACATGAAATTAACCTTTTTCAAACGACGTAATAACCGTGTTAGGATTTATTACAAACAGTTGCGTTAAGATATGGTAAAGTGCTACACTGAACAAACAAAAACCTTTGATAATTGTGTTTATATTATTATAAAGATTCAATATGCAAGGAGCTTAAAACAGTGGGTAAAGTTTTCATTGTTGACGATGAAATTGGTGCTTTAACACTTGTCACTATTATGCTCGAACGCGGGGGATATGAAGTCGTCAAAGCGGAAAATGCCGCGCAAGCACTTGAAAAAATTGACTCCGATGGCGTTCCTGACTTATTTATTCTCGATGTCATGATGCCTGACATGAATGGAATTGAGCTGTGTAAACTACTTAAGAATCGTGAGGATACGCAAGAAGTCCCTGTGCTTATTTTATCAGCACGAAGCGATTCGCGCAGTGTCGTTGAAGGTATTGATGCTGGCGCAACAGATTATCTGCTCAAACCGATTTTTCACAATAATTTAGTTGAGAAAGTCCGGGGCATTTTAGGTAACTAATTGCCAGCACTGTTTAGGCAATCTCCTCATCAAGTCATAGCTACTTAAAACTGAAATCGAGGTCGGGTAAAACTGGCTAAACGATTAACTTGCACGCTATAATTAGACTTTCTAATTGCCAGTTATAATTACTGGCACTTTAAATTAGTTACCCACAATGAATTAGAGTCTTATCATGCCTAAAATCCAGCTTGATATTATTGATACGATGGGGAATATCACAAAACTCCCTCTGCCCAATGATAAATCAATAGCTGAACTTATTCCGTCCATTATTACCCTCACTGATCTCGCCAAACATGATGAGCACGGTCGTGAGTTTAACTATCGTCTGTTTTCGCGCCGATTATTGGGTGTTTTGAGCCAATCCGGCACTCTCTATAGCAACGGGGTGATGGACGGCGACCAGTTACGGATTGCGCCTGCTCCATTTAATACCTATCTTGAATTTGAACTTCTCACCCAACCTGAGCCGGGTATGATTATCAATTTGCCGGCCCGATCACTTGTCAGCATTGGGCGTGGCTCGAAGAATCACATCATCATTCGTGACCCAATTGTCAGTCGCGAACATGGTGATATCCTCTGGGAAGATGGAATTCATGTGTATCGGGATCTCAATTCAGCTAATGGTAGCTATATCAATAATTTGCCCGTGACCGAACCCATGCCCTTGACCATTAATTCGGTCTTGAGCCTCGGCGAATCCGTGCGCTTGCGCTATCAAGAAACGGCGATCGAAAATATTAAGCCTGAAACAGGGCAACTCGGCGCTAGTCATACCTCATCGGCAGGCGAGAGTCGCACCAGTTTATCCCCGTTACCCCGCGCTGGAATCTTCATTAGTTATGCCTCCGAAGACCAAACGACTTTGACACCCATTATTGACAAATTGCGAAATATAAACTTTCATATTTTCTGGACAGCGGAAATTCCACCGGGTAGCAATATCGAAGAAGCGGTGGAAACCCATCTCACCTATAGCGATGTTATGATTGTTTTTCTGACCCAACAGGCCAGTCTAACGTCGCGTTTAAGTGCCCATTGGAATCGTTTTGTATTAAATCGCAAGCCGATTATCGTGGTGCAATATGAAGATGTGGAAATTCCATCTGTATTAGAAGATGCCGCTGTTGTGCCGTTTCGGGGCAGTCAAATGCGTTTAATGCAAGAATTGGTTGCCGCGATTATTCAAGCTATTCGCTAAGAAAAATTTGCCGAGGATAATATTTTGCGACGCCATTTCATGCAAAAACTTGTTTTGTGTTTCACGATTACCATCTTAATTTTAGGCAATGTAGCCTATACCCCCCGCTCCGCTCAGGCCACCGATCCTGACACCATGAGCCGCGTTGATGAGCTCATGGCCAATATGACCATGAAGCAAAAAGTCGGTCAGCTTTTCATGGTGACCCTTTTTGGTACCGAATTACTCGAAACCAACGAGGCCTTTATTTACGAATATCAACCGGGGGCCGTCGCGTTATTTGGTGCCAATCTCGATTACCAATCCTCCGCGCAAACAACCGCTCTTATCAATCAAATGCAAACCGCCAGTGTCGAAGCCGGGGGTATTCCGATGTTAGTTGCCACGGATCAAGAAGGTGGTTTGGTGTGGCGTTTGATCAATGGCTTCACTCATTTCCCAGCGCCTATGTATATGGGCGCGATGTCACCGGATATGGCTTATGAAGTTGGCGTTGAAACAGGGCGTGAATTGAGCGCGGTGGGCGTGAATATGAATCTTGCCCCGGTGGTTGACTTAACAACCCGCAGTGACGAAATTACCGAAGTGCGTGTGTTACATACGCGCACAATGGGCAATGATGCAGTTGCCGTCGGTACCAATGCCGGAAATTTCGCCCAAGGCATGGCTGATAGTGGAACCGTCGGGGTCATTAAACACTTTCCCGGTCATAGCCCCACTACAACCGATAGTCATGCCGATTTAGCTGAAGTTGATATCGACCGTGCCACATTTGAATCAACCAATCTGCAAGCATTTGGCATGGCCATTGAAAACGGCGCGCGGGTTGTTATGGTTGGTCATCTCTATTATCCGGCTATTGAACCCGTCGAAAATTTACCCGCGACCTTATCGCCAACCATGATTGGCATATTACGAGATGATTTGGCTTTTGAAGGCGTGGTGATGACAGACGCTTTTGATATGGGCGCTATCCAAAATAATTATGACGTGAGCGCCGCCGCCGTGATGGCTATTCAAGCCGGGGTAGATATGATTGCAATGGGACCCCATATGGCCTTTAGTAATCAAAAATTGATGATCGAAGCAGTCTGGCAAGCCGTTGAAAATGGCGCTATTTCCGAAGAACAATTAGATGCATCCGTGCGTCGCATTTTGATACTTAAGGCCGAACAAGGACTGCTCGATTGGGCACCGCTCGACCCCGCGACCGCCGATGAGCGGATTGGCGTGGCCGAAACCTCAAGTTTTTTAGAATCAGCCTATGCCGATGCCGTCACAATCGTCAAAGACGATATGGAAGTCTTACCGCTGTCGACTGATGTTAATCTTGCTATTTATCATCCGGCGGGTTGGTTTGATGTGAGTTCGGAATGTCATCAATATTTCCCTGACGCAGATTATTTGGCTTATAGCTGGTATCCGGCGGATTGGGAACGGGGTGCGGCCACGCAAAAAGCACGTGATGCGGATGTTGTGGTTGTCTTCGCCGAGAATCTTTTCCGGATTCAAAATCAAGGGATGCGCGATTTGATTAATTTACTACCGATGGAAAAAGTGATTTTTGTGTCACTTGGCACACCCTATGATTATGAATTACTGGATACCCCACCTGCGGGATTTGTCGTCGGTTACACGAGTGCCCCCGAAGCCCAACGTGCCATGTGTCGGGTTTTAGCCGGGGAAGTTACGGCGAACGGGCATTTGACGGTTGAACTAAGTGATTTTCCAGTTGGACATGCGATTTCTATTGAGAGATAAAGCAGATGGCTAGTTATTTTGTGCGCATATTCAGCATTGCGCCCCGCACAAATCTGGTAGATGTCCAGAACACGCTCATACAGGGTGGTCTCACGGTTGAACCGGCGGGAACTAATCGTTTCTTCGTTAAAGATGGTCT
>JBNLCD010000419.1:0-5383 GCA_050303635.1 Anaerolineae bacterium | reverse complement strand
CCGGCACAGCGGCGGTGGGCACAACTTGCCCATCTACGACTTGGACACCAGCATTCATAGCAGGTTGCTCAATGAGTGGTGCAATTTCTTCAAGGCCGACCCGTGTTTGGTTTATATCAATATTCAAGACAGGGGCGACGTCAACATCAGTCATGAGTGCGGTGAACCCATTGAAAACGCCACCGTCAGCTCGACCATAATCATGCGCGGCTTGGGCGGAGGCGGGTGCATCAAGGGTGATGCCTAGTTTGTTAGGCTCCACACGCCATGTATTGCCTTCATCGGCCAATATAATCCCTTGGATTTGCCATTCGTTTTCAAGCGTAATGGTTGCGGCTTCAACGGATTGTCCGCTGACGTCGATACCCGCTACCGAAACACCGGGCAAAACATCGCCACTTCCGTAGAGAATACCTAAACTTGCGACGAGACCCAAGCACAGCATAATAACCATGATGATCAAACCGCTACCACTGACGATCCAAAATGTCTTATTCGTACGTAATTTAGGAATATAAAAATAACGCCGCATAAAACGTTCAAAGTCGTTCAATGGATTTGACTTAGGGCGTTTGCGTTGTGTGTTAGGAGAATGTGGGCGAACAGCCATGTTATGATATTGACTCCCATAATAACGTGATATTGATAGACAATTGTCCCTCAATTATCCACTATAAGGCAAAAATCTAACTGTCACCTGACGCCCGCCCTACTGCATGACTATTTTTAGGCGATGTTACCTAATATTACCTGACAAGATAAGTAGCGCAAAACATCAACATGCCTATAATGAATTTTAGCATAATCCATTATCTTTAGGCTTTTATTGATGGTTTGCCAACTGTTTGTGAAGAAGGAGTAATTTCATATGTTTCAAAAATCATTATGGCGGGTCTGGGTTGTTGTCGCATTGCTCATTCTGGCCAGCATGGCGTGTGAATTTAGTTTTAGCACGGCCAATATTGACAAGGCTTATATGGCCAAAGATGAGAAAGGTAATAACAAGACCTCAACATTTGAGCAGTCTGATGTTATTTATGCCATTGTCGAGCTAAAAAATGCCCCAGACGATACAGGTCTAAAGGTCATTTGGTATACGGTTGAAGTGGAAGGCGAAGAACCGAATACTAAAATTTTAGAATCAGATACAACGGGTAGTGATGCACAATACTATTTTAGCTTATCGAATGATAGCCCATTTCCTATCGGTAAATATAAAGTTGAAATCTTGCTCAATGATGAAGTTGAGAAGACGCTAGAATTTGAAATTGTTGCTGAATAAGCCTAGCTGAGAATAAGATTTTCTGGAATAGAGTGGCGCATGGTCACTCTATTTTTGTTGGTACATGCGAGCAAGTAATGCTTGCCAAAATTAATCCAACAAATCAGACGCTTATTAACAATTGGTCGATGAGTGAACTGTTGTCGTCATTACTTTGATCAGCTCCGCCACCATCTTCCGATGATTGATTATTATTGTTGCCAGATGCTTGTGTGGTAAATGAACTGAAAGGGTGGTTAAGTAACTGAAGATTATTCCATTGGTTTGCACAAAAAGTCTAAAATAGAGTAGTAATTAGCAAGTAGCGTTAGAGTACAGCCTGGAGCTAATAAATTTACCTAAACTATAGAGAGGTTGAAAATGTCTAAACTACTTAAACTTATCATATTGAGTGTATTTTTAAGTGGTTTCATCATTGCGTGTCAACCAGATGAAAGCGATGATACCGAAGAAAATACCGATACTTCTGTAAAAACAGTACCTACGGAAGTTCCGGGAATAACATGGCGTGTCGAAAATCTTGAAATTATGCCCGATAATGCCGACACCTCCTTTGCCTTAGCCGCACCGGATGGTCATACTATCGCTTATTCGCGAAGTAAAGGTGAGGGATCAGACTTAATTTATCTACTATGTTCTTACGATTTTCGCAATGAAAATGAAACATGTATGGAGGTGACACGCAATCTAAGTGATATCGTCAGTTCAAACCGAATTGAGCATGGTGCGCAGTGGTCACCTGATAGTTCGCGCTTAGCCCACACTGGGTTTGGTCTTGGTTTTTCGGAAAACTCCGATCTTAGCATAATAGATTTGGCCGAAAGCTCAAGAACTGTATTAATTGATGATCCCGGCGATGAAGGGCGAAGTTTGTTACGGGATGATGCCCAAAATATTTCTGTCGAAAATAATCCTGCATGGTCACCGGATGGCAAACAAATTGCAGTTGAGCAAGTTATTTTCAATATTTCTGAGACCGAAAAATATGACCCGCTTTTGGCGATTATCAATATTGAAGACAGAACTGTGCAAACTATTGTTCATTTTATGGATACATTTCCTGATATGGAACAACCAATTGGTGTAACGTCGCGAATCGAGTGGTCGCCAGATGGCCAGAAACTAGCCGTGGTTTTTACAGGCAATTCTTCAGCATTTGAACCCTATCTGGGATTATGGATTGTTGATATAGATACAAAAACAATGGAAAATGTTGTGGCTAATCGCGCTATCGTGGATTCACTCGAATTATTGAGCGAACAAGCATTTCCCGAATCAGAATCACAAAGTAACGCTTTCTTAGTGCATCCCACGCAGGTGCAGTGGTTGCCGGATGGACAGTCCATTTTGTTTGTGGCATCGCTGGATTATCGAGCAGGCCCTTTCATGGATAGGTACAGTGATGTAGCTTATCTGTATCACCTAGATTCAGGCGAACTTGAAGCACTCCCCAGTCCATCAAGTTTAGTGGAGCATCCTATCCACAATATGATTATTGCGCTATCACCCGGCGGAAGTTATGTTTTAGTGGGCGGTGACACGGATCTTGCTGATGGTCTCGGTTTATCAGTAAACGATAAGGAAATCACCAATTTGTTATGGATGGTTGATCTGTCCGATAAAAGTATTCAAGAACTCGGTGGTTTACCACGTATCATCCTTTACGAGGGCGAGTGGGGTTTGGGTAACACTGTCCTTTTCGGTGAATATTTTTTCAATTTAGAAACTGAATAGCCTGTTATAATTGAGCCAATTTATTGAAATTCCACCATTAGGAGATATCTGATGGGTCAAAAATTACGACAGGGCAAACCGTGGATGCCGGGTTTTCGGTACAGTGCATTATTAACACCGATTTCCTTGAATTTGATGGTCACTGATGTGGAAAAATCGGTGGCGTTTTATCAAAAAGTTCTCGAGGCGGATGTACATTATTGGGATGTGGATTTTGCGGCCATGCGTGTGAGTGCGGTTGAGGTGATGCTCCATGCGGATCACACGCATACTGACCATGAATGGCATCCGCGCTTAGTCGGTGGGGTTGAACGTGGTGTGGGAGCCCAAATTCGGCTCTTGGGTCTCGATCCCGATGCGACAGTTGAACGGGCGCGCGCGGCGGGTGGCCAAGTCATTGCTGAACCTAAAGATAAAGGGCATGGCTGGCGCGAAGCGTATATCCGTGACTATGATGGTTATGAATGGGCCGTCGGCGTTTTGATTCCACCCGCCGTTGGGCCGCTCCGGCCAACTGAAGATTAAACAAGCAAAAAAGGGCGACAATCTCATCGTCGCCCTCGCCAACTTTCGTTTATTTAGCCATCCACGTGACTTCCAAAACTATTCCATTATTATCCATGAATAGATAATTTCGGAGTGTATCAATTTGATTGATGGGTGTCGTCTTCACACTATAATCTTGAAGTTTGTGCCACAACTTCATTGCATCTGTTTCGGTTGCAATGGCCAGTGCAATATGTTGCAATGCACCGGGTAGGAATATAAAGCGATTGCTCAATAAGTCATCATCCGCAAAGATTTCAGCGTCCGCAACTTCAAAGAAATGCAGACCCCATGTTGTGCCGCCTAGCTGGATAAAACAGTGACGTTCATGCCGCTCCAAGATTTCACCTATCTGCATATCCAGAATATCTCTATAAAAAGCGACTGTTGCATCTAAATCACGGGTAATCAACGTGATGTGGTGAAATCCTTGCCAAATTGTTTGATTATTGAGCATAGCGGACTCTCCGTAAATTGAAATACAACGCACCGACGAGGAGAATTTCATCAATTTTAGTGATGATTGCGCCGGGCATAATTTCATCATCGGTGATAAATAAACTGACTATATAGGCCGCGATCAGAAAAATAGTGAACTCTAGGAATAGGCCATGAGCCATAACAGGTTTGGCTGACAACAAAGGAATGTACGATGTGAAAATGCTTGCCAGTAAAATACCCAAACCGAAGGCGCTCAAAATAAAGAGACCGCCCAGAACTTGCGTATCATTTTCTCCTACAAGCATCAGGCCGATAAAAAAATGATTAATCAAGGTAATCAGAGTTAGTAGAATTATGGAAATATTGAGAAATTTATTCATGTGTGTAGACTCCTTATCGACAATTAAAGTTTCTATAAGGAGGGTAGAGGAGAGTTGGTTAGCTATCTTGTAAAAAATCAGCAAGTTGAGCACGGTACTGACATTGATTGGCTAAATATTGAGTTGGCGAGTAGCCCGTAAGTGCTTTAAATTCGCGCCCTAAATGAGCCTGATCGGTATAACCAAAATCGTGGGCTAAATAAGTTAAGTTAGGGGGTATTTGCCCAAAAAGGCTATTCCGCACCTGCTCAAATCTGATCAAACGCGCCAACGTTTTAGGGGTGACAGACGTGGCTTGCTTGAGGCGTCGTTCAAGTTGGCTCACTGATAAATTAATGTGTTGGGCTAAATCAGGAATGCGAAGCTGACCTTGATGACTATAGAGAGTTTGACCAGCATTGCGAATTATTGTTAATTCATCCGAATATTGATAATACTCGATGAAAAAAGCCAAAAATTCTTGGCTTACAGCTGGATATCCGCCTCGATGCAAAGTGTATTGTAAATGACTAGGTAATTGACGCCACGGACCGGACAACTCGAATATGGAGCTTAGCGCACTTCGCGTTAAGTAACCACCAAATCCAGATAAGGCCCATGCATGGAGACGAATACTTGCTAATTGAACAAGCTGACTCTGGCTAGAAATATTTAACGGACGATCATGTAAACCTAACATAAAAATAGCGGGTAACTGAATTGATTGACCACGCCCATTAATCCAATAAAGGGGACCACCTAGATTAACGATTAATTCAAGATACGAATCCGGGATGATGGTTATTTGATTATAGCGCTCGGCTGATTCTTCAAGCGTCCACAGGCACTTTATATCGCGAGTTAGGTGCTGAACTTCGGGGATTGAATGATACTGCATCGATGCATAACCTTGGTCAAATTTTTGGCTTTGCTTATGTAAAACACCAATTTCTTAGAAAAAAGACTGTCCAAAGATTTCTGGGTACTTACATGAGTATGCTTGAAAATGAGTCCGTTGCAT
>JBNLCD010000418.1:0-5393 GCA_050303635.1 Anaerolineae bacterium | reverse complement strand
ATCACATTATATGTGGTCAAAATTGCTTATCCAGCGGAGCGTCAAGTCGAGCAATCGCCACGACAAGCATTACGTGAAGGCTTAATCTATATTACTCGTAATCAAACCTTAGCACCGATTCTACTTTTAGCCACCGCGCAGAGCGTTTTTGGCATTAATGCTGTTATTGTCCTGATGCCTGCTTTTGCCGCCGTCGCACTCAATTCGCCCACGGTCGCATTTACCTTGATGAGTATGGCGCTTGGTGTAGGGGCCTTATTGGGAAGTAGTCTAAGTGTGCGTTTTGGCAATCGCTGGGGACGGGGCCGTTTAGCTATTGGGTTAGGTCTTATCATGCCAGTTGTGTTGCTCATCTATAGTCAAATGACAATCATTCCGGGGGCTGTTGGATTGATGGCAATGATCGGTTTTGGCTTCTCGATATTTTTTGTGAATGGAAATGTCATGATTCAAACCGAAGTGTCGGATGAATATCGAGGCCGAGTGGTTAGTCTCTGGGCATTACAACGCTTTGGATTATCACCCATCATCGCGCTATTCATCGGCGTTTTGGCCCAATTTACGAGTGTTGTGGTTGCGCTAGCCTGTTTAGCCAGCCTCACGCTATGCATTAGTGTAGGAATTGCCTATCATGCTCAATCCGTTCGGACTATTCGATAAGTTAGCGCACATGTTCAGTCGGCAAATAGACTTTGAATTCAGTGCCTTTACCGAAATCGCTGGTAACTTTTATGGTGCCACCATGTTTCTCGACAAGGCCTTTGACAATAGCTAGACCAAGCCCACTTCCGCGAATACGTTTTTCACCTTCGGGACGGGGCGCTTGATAAAATCGATCAAATATATGGGGCACGTGTTCGGGCGGGATACCCGGACCATTATCACTAATGGTTACGCAGACTTGATGCTCTGCGGGATGATTTTTGACCTGCGCACTAATTTGACTGCCTGCCGGAGAAAATTTAATGGCATTACTGAGCAAATTTACAAAAACACGACGTAAACGATCGGGGTCAGCTAAAATCATAGGAAGGTTTTCGTCATAAGTTAATTCAATATCAATATCTTCTTTTTTAGCGCGAATATGTAAGCTTTCAACGCTGGTTTTAACCAGAAACTCAATGCGGGTTTCTTCACGGTTCAATGGTGAATTGGTATCAATCCAGGTTAGGTCGAGCAAATCACTGACGAGTCCGCTCATATCCGTAACCGCTGTTTTGATACGTTCAGTAAACAACTCTTGTTGTGGACTCATGCCGCCCAACTGTTTAATTAAATCGGCATAACTTTTAACAACGGAGATCGGCGTTTTTAAGTCGTGGGCAACCATATTCATGGCATCTCGCTGGAAATTTTCGCGCTCACGATAATCGGTGACATCTTGCAATACAATTAAGCACGTTGCGTCAGGTAGATGGTATAAGCGCGCTTGCCAGTGCGTTTTACCTGTGGTGCAATCAACCATATCATCCCAGCGATCTTGCCGCGTGATGGCTTCAGCGATTGCCCCAAATCCACCGACGGCATAGAGCGCCAACCCCTCTAAAATATCTTGATCGATTTCCAGAATCTGGGAAAAGTGGGGATTCACATTTTTGATAATCGTATCCATCTGGCAAACAAAAGCCGGAATACCGAGGGCATCTAAGGTGGCTAAGGTTGTCAACGGATCTTTCAGAACTTGATTATTCACCTTGGGCATCCCATTCATTTAAGCGCGCGCGGATTTCAGCTAGAACTGGCGGGAAATGGGAAAGCGCGTAAGTGAAACGCGTTCCATGCCAAAGTAAGAGTGACCCATCTGTTAAGTAAATATTATCCAATTTAACAGCAGGAATATCTAATTCATCAAAAGCCAACGCGTCTGTTTCATTGAAAACGTAAGGTTCGTCGGGCAGTAGAATGAGTTCTGGCTGAGCGGCTTCAATTTCCTCAAGGGTTACACGAGGATATCGCGTATCACGATCTTCGACGCGTGGATCATCCGCCGCAAGGCCTCCACCTTCGCCCAAATCCGCCGCAAGCGGAAATTGGCGGTCACGTTCCGCAAAAACATTAATCATCCCAAAATTGCTCATCACATCATGCATATAGGTATATTGATTGCCTGTCATCCACGGGTCCCGCCAAATAGGGATAAATGTGCGAACTGGTCGTTCATTTTCCATGGCAAGCCGTGTCACATCCCATTTTTGCTCAATGAGGCGCACCATTGGGACCATATCGCCCTTTTCAAAAATTTCCATTGTTTCCCAGAGAAGATTGATCGATTCGGCAATGGTATTGGGTGCAGTTTTCCAGATAGGGATACCTGCTTTTTCTAAGGCTTCCGCATCCTCACGGCGATTTTCTTCTTCATTCATGATGACAAGATCAGGGCGTAAGCTGATAATCCGCTCAATATCAGGATTTTTGGTGCCACCGACTTTAGGCAAATTCATAACACCTGCCGCGGGACGCACACAATAATCGGTTACCCCAACAACCCGATTGCCAAGCTGTAAGGCAAAGAGTGATTCTGTAAAACTGGGAACCAAGGAAACAACGCGTTGGGGCACGTAGTCGACTGGCTTGGGCATTTTCCACTGTTGGGTATTGTCGGACATCAGATATCCTCTCATTGAGTTGATGTACTATATATGTATAGCATACCCTGTTTGGTTGCTCAATCCATTATTATCTTTAAAATAAAATCTCAATGAAGTAAGTAAATTTTGACAGTTGATCCATCTAAATTAAGGAATTTAACCCTAAATCTACCATGACCAGTGTACTTGTTGTTGATGATGAAGAAAGTATTCGGAACATCGTTGAAGCCTATTTGGAGGCCGAGAATTTTACAGTCTATACCGCCGCAGACGGCATCAATGGTCTCGCTAACTTCAGACGCTATAAGCCAGATTTTCTTATCTTGGATATTATGTTACCGGGCATGGATGGTCTGGAAGTTTTGCAACATGTCCGGCGCGAATCAGATGCCTATGTCATTCTATTAACCGCCAAATCCGAAGAAATGGATCGGGTAATTGGTTTGACAGTGGGCGCGGATGATTACCTAACCAAGCCATTTAGTCCGCGTGAACTGGTGGCACGGGTTAAAACCATTCTAAGGCGCGACCGTTCGCACAAAACTGAAAACGCTCCCGTCGAAGTTTATACTTTTGAGCATATTATTTTGGATACTACTCGCCATATTGTGACGCGGGATGGTCAGGAAATTGATTTAACGCCGCTAGAATTTGATGTTCTGCACGTGTTAGTTCAACATGCAGGCCGTGTCCTAAGCCGTGAACAACTCTTGGAATTGGTGTGGGGCCCCAATTTTTATGGTGAAGCACGGGTGGTTGATGTCCACATTGGGCATATTCGGCAAAAATTGGAAGATGACCCAGCCGACCCTCAATTTTTGGTGACAGTCCGCGGCGTTGGCTATCGTTTTGAGGATGATCCCTTATGAAAATAGCATTTAAATTGTTTCTATCGTATGTCGTTTTAATTTTGGTGGGCGCATTCGTCATTTCCATTTTTGCATCTCTGACGGCACCGGTGAGTTTTGCCAATAATATTCAAGATATGCAGAGCCATATGCAAAGTCAAGGTATGCACATGGGGAATATGAATGGTAATACGATGGGGAATGCGGAAATATTTAGTGATGAAGTGGTGGACGAACTCAATCAAAATTTTCGCGACACCCTCTATCAAACCCTTTGGGGATCTTCCTTGATTGCAATTTTGCTGGCGAGCGGCATCAGTTTTTATATCAGCCAGCGTATTACCCAACCAATACGCCAATTGGTAAGAGCCAGCCAGCATATTGCCGAGGGTTATTATGAACACTCCATCGAACTCAAAACCAGCGATGAAATTGGGGATTTGGTGCAGAGTTTTAATCAAATGGCGCAAGCGTTAGCTGAAACAGAAACGATGCGCCAACAACTTATTGCGGATGTGAGTCACGAGCTTAAGACGCCATTAGCTAGCATTAAAGGCTATATGGAAGGCTTACAAGATGGGGTCATTCCGGCAACCAACGAAACTTATCAACAGATTCACCATGAAGCAACCCGTCTGCAACGCCTCGTCCAAGATTTGCAGGAACTTTCACGGGTTGAGGCCGGGCAGATGCCACTTGAGGTGCAACGATGCAACCTACACGAAATTGCGCAAGCTACGGTTGACTGGTTAAAGCCACAATATGACGAAAAATCGATTGCGTTAACTATTCACAAGCCAAAGCAAGCTATCTGGGTAAATGCTGATTATGATCGGTTACGCCAAGTTTTCATGAATCTGTTAGGTAATGCACTCCAATATACACCTGAAAATGGGCGTGTCACGGTGACGCTGGATATTCAGTCGAGCTTTGCCCATATTACGGTGCAAGATACGGGGGTTGGGTTAAGCGAGCAAGATTTAAAACATATCTTTGATCGTTTTGATCGTGTTGATAAATCGCGGGCGCGAGCCAGCGGGGGAAGTGGCATCGGCTTAACGATCGCCCGTCATATTATCGTGAACTTGGGTGGCAAACTTTGGGTTGAAAGTGCAGGTTTGGGCCAAGGCAGTAGTTTTCATATCCAATTACCCCTTGCTTGATAAAGATGATGGCCGATTTCGGCTATCATCTCTTTTCCTTTACAAAAATCTTTACACAATCTTCATATAACCGATTCAAACTTCTTAAACTTCTTCGGCAGAATAGCATTAAGTTGATCAAACAAAATCTGTTGGAGGATGAATTCAATGTATCACTATGGTTGGGGTGCTGGCGGGAGTTGGCTTATGTTGCTCTGGATGCTTATTTTCTGGGGTGGATTACTCACTGTCGGGATCTTCATGGTACGTGCTTTATTTGGGGTGACATCATCACCCTCACATCAACCACCACAGGTCACCAGCTCGAGCCAAACCGCACTCAGTATTGCTCAAGAACGTTATGCACGGGGCGAAATAACCCGTGAACAATATTTACAAATCATTCAGGATATGAAGAAAGATGTTTAAGATGAATCGTGTACTTGGTGCTATTGCCATTTTGTTGATTTTATTAGCGGGATTTGGGGTAGTCAACATGATCTATGCCCAAGGACCCGGCGGTGGATGTGCTCAGCACCCAATGTGGCACACCGAAGATTGCCCGTTTGCTGATAGCGAAAATTGGCCAGAAGATATGATGGGTGTAGATGGTTGTGCGATGTGGGAACAAATGCAAGCTGAAACGACGACCACAATGCCTTTCGGTGGACGCGGCATGATGGGTATGGGCGGTATGATGTAAGATCGAAGTCGATACCTGCAAATCTACAAAACACCTCGATGCTTATCGGGGTGTTTTTGTGTTACAATAATGTTAAATAACTGCAACAAATTTATGCGTGTCGACAATGCGC
>JBNLCD010000417.1:0-5416 GCA_050303635.1 Anaerolineae bacterium | reverse complement strand
CCGTTATGACTGAGCACCCTAGACAGTTACTCCATATGGACACTGTCGGTCCCTCTCGGGTTCGCTCCATGGGAGGCAAGTGGTACGTCCTTGTCATCGTTGACGACTACTCTCGTTACTCTTGGATTTTCTTTTTGGAGAGCAAAGATCAAGTATTTGAGCACTTTCGGAGCTTGGCTTTGAGGTTGAACAATGAGTATCCCAACTGCTTGAAAGCTATTCGCAGTGATAATGAGACTGAGTTCAGAAATGCCTCTTTTGATGAGTTTTGTCTTGAGCATGGGATTGATCAGCAGTTTTTCGCCCCACGCGTTCCTCAACAAAATGGAGTTGTGGAATGAAAGAACCGCACTCTAGTTGAGATGGCTAGGACGATGCTCGATGAGCATAGGACTCCTAGGCGCTTTTGGGCCGATGCTATTAGCACCGCTTGCTATATTTCTAAACGAATCTTCCTGCGCTCAATTTTGCATTTGACCCCCTTTGAGCTTCGCTTTGGTCGCAAGCCTTCTGTCTCTCATCTCAGGCCTTTTGGTTGCAAAGGCTTTGTCTTGAAGCATGGCAATTTGGATAAATTTGAGTCTCATTCTTCTGATGGCATTTTGCTTGGATATACCCCTCATGGTAGAGCTTGTAGAGTGTTTAACCTTGAGACTAACACCGTTGTTGAGTCATGTGATGTGACCTTCGATGAGACTGCTCCTTGTCCTCATGGTGTCTTTGAATGTGCATGTGAAAAGGAAATAGAGGAGAATATTCAAGCTGAGTAAGCCCGTCTCCAACGAGTGCGGAGTCGTTTGGATTATTTGCGTCAACTCAAAGGCGAGCCTGAATTTGAAGTGATTATTAAATCAGTGGAACCCCAATATTTCCTCGCGCATCGTGGGACAGATATCGACACCTTATGCCAAGTTTGGGAAGATTACCCGCGTCAAGATGATGCCCAGCAATGGTTGGTGATTACGCATTCCGAATATTGGGACACGGAAAATACGGATTATGAAGTGGGCTATGTCAGCACCACAAACTTGCCAGACGAAATCCAGGTGGCTGATCGACACATCCTGCGCACACGGGATTTGCCATCTATAGAAATGGTGGCTTCGACACTGTATACCGGACATCCCCACCACGCATTTAAAGCTTATCATGCGTTGTGTAAATGGATTGCCCCCAATGGTTTTGAAATTATTGGTCCGAACCGCGAATATTTTTATGAAATGGGCAAGGATGAGATTGTTTTAGATATTCAATTTCCAATTCGCGCAATTGATGCTTGACCCTAAACCCACTTCAGGGTTCATACTCGATTTTGTCAATCATTTTTGCATGAGGAGAACCGTGTATGAAATACCTGAAGTTGTTGTTTTTAATAGTGATTATGGCTGTTTTGAGTATTGTGTCACCATTGGCCGCTCAAGAAGAAGAATCTTCTTCGCTATTTAGTATGGCGCGGGACGATGGCATTTTTGATGTGGGTCAATATAGTTGGGATCGTAGTTATAACGAACCCGGTGCCGTGGTTTATTATGAGGGCCAATTCCATTTGTTCCGTAATGGCGTACCCGGTTGGCCTGCTGGCGCTAGTCAGGGTTATCTTGTGTCCGATGATGGGATTAACTGGACAGAAGTTAGCGAAGACCCGATTTTCACTACGGCGGATGTGCCCTATGCTGAAGTTTCAGTTCATGCGGGTTCATTAGTTCAAGATGATGACGGTACGTGGGTGATGTTCTTTTATGCTTATCAAAACAAAGATTACACCAAAGATATTCATATTGGACGCGCGACTGCGCCAGACTTAGCTGGACCATGGACCCCTGACGAGGCGTTTATTGTAGAACCCGGTAGCGCGGGTGAATGGGATGATAATGCGCTCAGTATGCCGAATGTGGTGCGCACTGACACTGAATGGTTGCTGTATTACACGGCTACCGGAAGCGGTGGCTATTCGAAAATTGGTTTAGCGACGAGTCCGGATGGCAAGACGTGGACCAAATATGATGACCCAATGACTACCGAAGCACCCTTTGCGGAAAGTGATCCGGTTCTCGTGGGTGAACGTGATGACGAAAACAACACCCGTTGGGAATACAATCGTGTTGAGCATCCATTAGTCGAATATACAGACGCTGGCTTCACCATGATTTATAAGGGGAGCGGCGGCTTAGGGATTGCCACCAGTGAAGATGGTCGCCATTGGGTTAAATACGATCAAAATCCCATTTTCAAATTCTCTGATACCCCCACCAATTCATTGGTGATCACCCGTATGGTGCATGTTGAGGATACCTACTATCTTTATTTTGAAGGTCAACATCCCCAAGGCGCGGGCAAGACCACTATTTACGTCGCGACTTATACCGGAGATTTGCCGACAGCTGAATAAATCGGACCATAAATTAGATTCAAGAATAAATGAGGCCACAAGATGTTGTGGCCCCACCCGCATCAACGTGGGATATATGTAAGGCTACGGCATGCCGTAGCCTTTTTGATTGTTTTCCAACAGTTTTTTGTACAGAATTTATGAAATATTTTTAACCCATTGAGACGTCTATTGTCAGTCATCCCAGAGCTAGGGTATCCTTATGAAATGTGCTTAAAGGAGAAATAGTGGTATGCGGAAAAGTATAGGATTGTTATTCCTAGTCATGGTAATGGTATTAACAGCTTGCGGTGGAGATGAAGAAAAAACTAAATCGGGTGGTCTCGATCCGAATAGCCCTGAAGGACGCGGATCGGCTATTTTTCGGTCTAATTGTGCGACCTGTCACGATGTAAAAGGTGATCGAATTATTATAGGTCCAGCCTTAACCGGGGTTGCCACGCGCGCCGAAACCCGTGTAGAGGATTTAAGCGCCGAAGATTACTTGTACATGTCGATCACCAGTCCGAATGATTATGTGGTTGAAGGATTTACGGAAGGCGCAATGCCGCAAAACTTCGGTCGGGATTTGACCAGCGAAGAAATCGACGATCTCATCAGTTATTTGTTAACACTTAAATAACATAACTGTGCGATAATGATAGCAATGGGGGGCCATTGATAAACCTAAATGAAAGGGTTTTATGATGTCAAATAACAATCCTCAACACGACTGGGTCATCGTTGCTCACGCCAGTAATCGCATGGAAGCTGAAGTCATTGCAGGTTTGTTACGCTCCGAAGATATTCCCGTTTTTATCCGCCAAGAAGGTGCTGGTCAAGCGATTGGCATCAATGTCGGGATTCTGGGCCTCGTGGATGTCATGGTGCCCAGTCAACTTGAAGAACTAGCGACATCGTTACTTGATAAAAAACATCATTTTGATGGTGCCTAAATCAGAATGCCGGATCATAATTTACAACGCCAAGCAAATGCAGATTGGGTCGTGGTAGCCTACGCCGCGGACCGTCTCGAAGCTGAAATTGTCGCCGGGTTACTTCGTTCATTCGAAGTCCCGGTTTTTATTCAGCAAGAAGCCATGGGTCGCATTTTTGGGTTAAACTTAGGGCAACTGGGCATGATTCGGATTCTCGTCCCGGCGGCCTATGAACCCGTGGCGCTGACCTTACTTGAAGAAGATGACCCAAACCCCGACACCCTTTTAGATGATGGTAATATCATTATTTACCCCGAAGATCTTGACGAAAATTCTGACTAATCTCCCAAAATTCAACGTCTACGAAATTCACAGAACCCGTTATACTGGATAGCATCATATTCGCTAGCCCATGAAAGGTTTCCCATGACTGATCAAGAACGTCCGCCTGCCCTAGCGGCTGAACTGGTTCAACAATTCGTCCTCGAAGCGCACCGCAGTCTAGAAAAAGTACAAGAACTCCTAGATCAGGAACCCAAGCTCTTACATGCGCGCTGGGATTGGGGTGGTGGTGATTGGGAAAGTGCGCTGGAAGCCGCCGCGCATACGGGCCAACGCGAAATTGCTGAATTCTTGCTGGGTAAAGGGGCCCGCATGAATATCTTTGCCGCCGCGATGTTGGGTGAATTGGATTTGGTGAAAGCAATTGTTAAAGTTCAGCCCGAAGCCTTAACGAGTACAGGCGCCCACGGTATTCCCTTGATGCGGCATGCCGCGATGGGTGGCGAACATGCCCAAAATGTGATGGATTATTTGAAGTCCATGACCACGATGTAATAATAAATTTGATTTGAAAACCAATATTTTCTTTTCACAGATGTGGTAATTGAAAAAGGTCACGGCATGCCGTGACCCTCAAATGCTGGAACCCTATTTAGAGGATTTTCACGTCAGGCGAATTGAGAAAGAAACAAAACCATGCAACGTACTCATTTACGTATCCGCTTGCGCATGATTGCGCTGGGTTTAACCGTCATCAGCGGAATATTGATTGTCCAATTATTATCTTTTCAATTTCGTCTCGATCCTGAAGTGGCCGACCGTCTGCAAAGTCACTCCGCTGGCTATGACGGCCAAGAAGTTGAATTTCTGCCCAATCGCGGTCAGATTTATGATCGTGATGGCGAAGTGTTAGCCGTGAATACCGTCGAATATCGTATCGGGATAAGTCCGGGGGCGCTCGGTGAAGACAAACGTCAAGTTGCCAAAGATTTAGCCCGCGTCTTGAATGCCAATGAACTTGAAATTTATCAGAGTCTTTTACCCAACCCAGACACCGGAATTTATCCAGCCTATGTGCCCTTAACTGAAACCCCCGTGTCTATTGAAGTCGGCCAAGCCGTTGATGAACTAAATATTCCCGGTATCGTGATTGAAACCATCCCTTTACGTGACTATCCACAAGGCGACCTCACCGCCAATATTGTCGGCTTTGTGAATTATAATGGGCGCGGTTATTGGGGCATCGAAGAATACTATAACTCAGAGCTCGCTGGCCAGAGTTTAATTGGCACCGAGAGCACCATTCCTCTCGATGTTTCCGAAGGTGTGGAATTACGGAATGGCCAAGATATTTACCTCACCATTGATCGTGATATCCAATGGATTGCCCAACAAACCCTGATGGAAGCCGTTGAACAATACGGCGCTAAAGGCGGCTCTATCCTCATTATGAATCCGCAAACGGGCGAAGTGTTGGCTATGGTATCTTATCCGATTGTGGATGTCCAAGCCTATAATGAATTACCTGCCGACGAACGGCCTCAATTCAATAGCAATATCAGCACAGACTATGAACCGGGCAGTATTTTCAAAATTATTACCGCCGCTGTCGCGCTTGATATTCATGCGCCGGGCCTAGATTTGAATTGGACCTATAACGATTTGGGTTGCGAATTTATGGGTGGCGTCAATATTTACCTGCTCAACCAATTTTCTTGGTGGAAATACGTACCTAAACTTTTGACCAAATGGCTAGATCATCCTGGCTTGCTTAACCTCCTAAGCCGCTCATCACAAACAGATCCTGGCGAGCTTGGCGGTTTAACTT
>JBNLCD010000416.1:0-5438 GCA_050303635.1 Anaerolineae bacterium | reverse complement strand
AATCGCCCGTGTGAACTTGAAGACGTTGCGCATCGAGGGGATTCATCCAAATTGGATTCTTGTGGCTAATTTCATAGAGCCATTTAGCATTGGCACTGCGGGTATGAATAAGCGTTGGTAAACGGAAGTTCGGCAAAAGAATCATTTCGCCTTCATCCCGATTGATATTTTCGGGGTGAACATGACTCTTGAGTGGCCACGGGATCACATAATCGCGTTCTGACCAACCCCATTGTGAAAGAGTCGGGCTATAGAATTCAAGCTTGCGGCTGGGTGTGCTAAAGCCCGTTTTTGCTTCACCATCGACTTCAATGCCAACCACTGAACCTTCCGCATTACGGATATAGCCATCGGCATCGACTGTGCCGTCTGGCGCATCTTTTTCGTAGGGTTTATAGTTCTCGCGGACAATCTCGAAAACACCATATTTACGCATGTATTCAAGAGGTTTGAGACCTTCTTTTTCAGCGGCTTCAGGTAAACCAGGTACGCTATTTTCGAAAATCCATTGATAGTATTCGCTGACGGTGATAATTTCACCGGGACGATAGGGACTTTCAAAATATTCGCGGATACCAAGTGAACCATCGGGGTCCATACGCGCCGAAATTTCAATCCAAAATTCGTTTTCTTCCCATACTTCGCCCGGATTGGCTTCATAGGTATGTTTAATTTCTTTACCAGCACGTTCCATCGCAATGCGGCGGACAGGTTGCCGGAAAGCAATCCATTGGCCAGCATGGGTTTCTTGGCTGACCAAGTCATGCCGCTCACCGGAATGGCCCATCGGAAGCACATAATCCGCAAACCACGCTGATTCGTTCCACGTGGGCGTAAGGGCGACATGGAACTTCATTTGTTCCTCGTTTTGCAAGGATTTAAGCCACATAAATCCATCGGGATTAATCCACATGGGATTGTAGACACGGGTGAAATAGACATCGATGTCACCCCGCCCTTCTTCGAGGAAATGAGGCAAGAGGAAACTCATTTCATAGTGGGCTAATGGCCATTCAATCGGCATATGGAGTTCATTCCACGCATTGAATGCGGGTGGGGTTTTGAACGGTTTGGGCACAAACTTATTCCAACTGTTGGCCGCCGTACCGCCCGGTGTGCCCACGCTTCCCGTCAAGACATTCAGGAAAAAGAGCGCGCGTGCTACTTGCCAACCACCGAGATTACCCATCGTGGCTGAACGCCAAGTGTGAGTAGCGAGCTGACCTTTGGACCATGACAAATATTCAGCCGCTTCACGGATACGTTCAACCGGAACTTGTGATTCTTCCGCCGCCGCTTCAAAGGTGAATTCGGCGTAAATCGTTTTCAGAAGTTTATCGAAGAGTTCAAATTCAGGATTTGGGCCAGCCGCTTCAATTTCGACAAGTAGCTCAGCATCTTCAGTAATTTCATCGGCATGCGCAAGCGTATCTTGCCAATTGACCCAACGTTCAACATAGGTTTTGTCGTAAAGATCGTTTTGAATGAGATAGTTAGCCATTGCTAAAAGCACAGCCGTTTCACTACCCGGCCACGTCGGCAACCAAACATCACTCATGCTGGCTGTATTACTAAGACGCGGGTCAAAGGTGATAATCTTGGCGCCCTTCATTTTGGCTTCGATAATCCGTTGAGCATGTGGATTGAAGTAGTGGCCCGTTTCAAGATGACTGGATACCAAGATAATTACGCGAGAGCGCGCATGATCCGGACTCGGACGATCAAAACCAGCCCATGTGTAGTAGCCGATACGGGCACTGGCGGAGCAAATATTAGTATGGCTGTTGTGGCCATCTACACCCCAAGCCGCAATCGCACGATTGGTATAGCCATCTTCACCGGGGCGTCCGACATGATACATGATGCCGTCCCGTCGTTTTTCACGACTAGCACGCATCCGAGCCGAAATATCTTCAAGGGCTTCTTCCCATGAAACGCGCATCCATTTACCTTCACCACGTTTACCTACGCGCTTGAGCGGATAGAGAATACGTTCAGGGTCATAAATCTGATTATGGGTGGCTGGGCCTTTGGCACAATTGCGACCACGGCTTCCCGGATGCGCCGGATTACCTTCAAATTTCTTGATTTCATAAGTGGATTTATCGACATAGGCCAATAGACCACACGAGCTTTCACAGTTAAAACAGACAGTGGGCACTAAGGTATAGCGACGGGCGACCCGCTTCGGCCACAATTTGCCATCCCATTCAACCCAATCATCCCATTTTTCGGGTGGTGGATATTGGCTCATCCGACCATCGGGATGTTCAACCGTTGTCATCTCGACTTTTTCAGGTTTTAAGTCGGTATCGGCAAAGGCCGGTAAACCAGTCCCCGCACGGTTAGTCATGGCAGATGCCGTTTGGCGGGTGCGTTGGCGGTTCTCCATTTTGAGTATTTTTAAAAGCAGATTTTCAATATTTTGCATGTTGATTTCCTTTGATTTGTGATGTCGCGTTTAGCTATTCGGGACTTCTTGCGGAGCCATCACAAATGCATATTCAAACAGGTAGAGGCCGACAACTGTACAGATGCCACCGAGGGCTAATAAAGCTGAACTGCCTGTTAAGAAAAAGACGAACGGCACCGCGTGACCAAGGGCTAAACTACCCCACCAGAAGTAGTTCTTATAGCGGCCATGACTAATTTCGCGGGCGGCTTGGGCGGCAACTTCTGTAGATGGCGACATGCCAAATTCATCAAAGAGAGTCGTCAAGGCGTCAATCAGAACGCTGGCACCAAAGATAATGACGAGCAAATTACTGATTTCGGCGGGCATGCCGAGGATAAAGTCCGCGACAAGCATGATGCCACTTCCGACCATTAAGGATTGAATGAGCAGGTGGATGGGGAGCAATGAGTTTTGCCACAGATCACGACCTTCAGCTTGGGCAAACAGGAAACCGGTGTAAACCGCTACCCCAATGGATAAAGGTAACATCGCCCAGAGGGCAAATGGTCTGACTGTTTCAGCGATATCATTGGGGACAACGCCGATTTCGGCACCTAGTTCAAGCAACCACCATAGGGTAGCGAGCATACTAAATGTCACCAAAATATAAGCGCCGCGTGCTAACCAACTTCGCCATTGGGGACGTAATAAAATGCGTAAGAAACGTTCGGGACGTTCAAGATCAATGACCAAGAAGACAGTGGTAATGGCAATAAACAGCAGGGAGAGGAAGCCACCGGCAATAAACGTCGTGGCATCAAAGGTAATTGCGCCTAAACCCAAACCCAAGCTCAGAATGGTTGCAATGCCGGACCCTACACCTTTGGTGGTGAGATAGGCGGGCACTGGCCAGTGCCACGGAATTTTGTGTTGGGCGTTATAGGCAACTTGTACCATGTGTTCGGCGCGGCGACCTTGGCCAATTTGGATAGGGCCGTGATAGGGTGCGCCTTGAGATTGGCCAGCGCGTAAGGGTGTACCTGAAGCAGAAACTTTCGTGGCCGTTGCTACGGGAATAGTTTGCGCATGGCCATTATGTCCATTGAAGCTAGGACCCGCTTCGGCAATTGCGTGGAGAGGAATGACATCCGCCCACATATAGGTTTCAGGTGTGCGTTCGGTGGCGGTGGGATGCATGACTACATCGTTGCCATCAATATAGAACAATTTAGGCGCTGTGCCTTGTTCCGGCTTGCGAACTGTTACATCTTCACGGGCCAAAACGCGGCTAATTTCTGTATTAGGGTCATCCATATCCCCTGCAATGATGGCATGTTCGGGGCAAACTACAACACAGGCGGGTTCAAGGCCAACATCGGTACGATGGGCACAATAGTGACATTTGGCGATGGTGCCATCTTCAGGATCAACATAAATGGCATCATAGGGGCAAGCTTGCATACATGCTTTACAACCAATACAAATGCTGGGATCAAATTCAACGATGCCATCATCGCGCTGATACATTGCTGTGACCGGACAAATGCGAACACAGGGGGGATTGGCGCAATGATTACAACGTGTTACCTGAAAATGACGGCGGGTGTCAGGATAAGTCCCTGTTTCAACATATTTCACCCATGTGCGACTAACACTCAGCGGCACTTCATTTTCAGATTTGCAAGCGGTGGAGCAAGCATGGCAACCAATACACTTGCGATTATCAATAACAAAACCATAATTGGGCATAGATAGGCCTTCCATTAAGACAAGGTGTCCCTGACAAAAGTCGGAAGTTATGTGTTGTTTTGGCTTTTGTCAGGGATAAGTTGCAATTTTGAGGTAAGTGATCTTTAGATAAAGAGTGTGACGCGGCTCTTGAGGGCATCGGCTAGATAGGCGGCAACACCACCATCTTCGACACCATCCCGTAATTCTTCGGATTTGATCCCCATCACATCTTGGCTCATACCACAACTGACCATCCGCGCACCCATATCTTGGGCAAGTTGGATCAGTTCTTCAAAACGTTCGACATTGTTTTCTTTCATCATATGTCGCAACATCTTGGCCCCAATACCAAAGTAATTCATCTTGCTGACACTAAGATTTTGGGTATCGGAGGGGGACATGACAGCCATCATTTGTTGGGTGATGGTCTTGCCTTTTACCACACGTTGTTCACGCAGCGCATTGAGTCCCCAGAAGGTAAAGAACATGGAGACTTCTTGACCCATTGCTAGGGCACCCGTCGCGATGATAAAACCGGCTAAAACTTTATCTAAGTCACCGGAGAAGATAACCAATGTCACTTTATCATCGGGCATATCTTCTTCGAGTTCTTGGATACGACTCTCTAATTTAGCGATACGTTCTTCAAGACTGGCGATATTAATAATGTCTTGATTCTTGGGGTTAGCGACCATGAGGACACCTCTTTCAAATTTCTAGTGTTTTTGTTGTAAGTTCTAAATTTTATTTTTGGGTATAAGAGACCCAAAGCCCCTCGTTAAAAAAGTATTTATTTAGTGCGTTTTACCATATGGATGTATAAGGTCTTCCCGTCTTCGTCTTCTTCATGTTGGTCCAGCAATTCAACATTCTTGGCAATACTGGCCCACCCTTGGAAATCCTTGATGCTACCTTTGTCTGTGGCAATAATGCGTAAAATCTGTCCGACTTCCACATTGTTCACAGCTTTACGTGCGTTGACTAATGGCATGGGACACATTAAGCCGCGGGCGTCTAGTTCTTCTGCAAATTCAATATCACTCATGACAATTCACTCCTTATTTCTTAAAAATTGTGCTTAATCATATGCTTCGCTGAGCGCGCATATGTTTTTACCTAGTTCAAGTTCGCTTGCTTTTTCTTCATCAGGGTGGACCAAGCCAGCATTCACGCGTTTGATTTCAATATATTGGGGCGGTAGGGTTGGCAAATGACCCAAAACGTAGTTAATGAAATCTTCTTTGGCTTCAAATTGAAGCGCGGAGTTCTTTTGCCACAGATCAGCCATTGTTTCCATGAACAAGCCATTATC
>JBNLCD010000415.1:0-5440 GCA_050303635.1 Anaerolineae bacterium | reverse complement strand
TTCGCGACATCGTTAAACCGGGTTGTGAAAATCATGGCGCTCTGGGATTTGCCGATTTTGAAAGCCATGCCGTGTTCGGTTTGCCAAACATCGTCCACAATCAACAACATTTGCTTGTCACGTAACATGGCTTGCACCAATTGCGTCGCTTCATCCAACGATTTGGCGTTGGCGACATCATTGGTGCCAAGCGCTTGCCCCCAGGAGGCTAATTTGGTAAGCAAATTCGGCTCTTCGCCCAATGAAGTCCAGAGCACACCATCTGGAAAGTGATTCGCGAGAGCCGAATCATGCGCCAGCATGGATACGAAGGTCGATTTACCGACACCCGGCCACCCCTGAATAATAGTGATATTGCTGGGGGCATTGGCAGTAGCCTGTAAACGCTCTCTGAAATTGTCGAGTTCAGCTTCACGCCCGATAGTTAGGGTGGGTACTGTGGGTAGAATGCGAGTCGCATCGGGCACAAAATCAGTAGTAATTTCGTAAAGTGAGCCTTCTTCGCTCTTAATTTCTTCATAGAAGTCTGTAATTTGGCTATGCGGCTCAATACCCATCTCTTCTTCGAGAAGGCGCACACATTCTTCATATTGGCGCATCGCCGCAATCCGTTGCCCGGTTTGAGCATAGAGGCTCATCAACGTATAGTGGATACTTTCATTAAAAGGCTCAAATGAGAGCCAGCGTTGGGCATAGCGAAGCGCTTGATCATATTCACCTTCGTTGGTATACCCTTTAACCAACTGTTCCAAGGCTTGGACTACATCCCGATGCAGTTGATCAGTTTGATAACTTTGCCATTCATCAAACATTTGGCTATCACGGAGAGTGAACCCCGCTAAGAAATCATCGCGATAAAGATCAATCGCCTGTTGCAATAGCGCATAATGTTCAGGGGCGAGGTCATCTTGAATTTGAGATTTTCCGCTAAAAACTTGCTGTAAAAGGTCACGGAATTCATGCACGTCAATCCAGAAATCAGCGTCTATTTTGTGACCAATTGTTTCACGATCAATCTCCAGATAATCCCCCAATGGGCTATTTCGCAATTCTGAAATAGACGTGCGTAAAGCCGCGCGGGCATGAGATTGGTCAT
This sequence comes from Anaerolineae bacterium, assembly GCA_050303635.1. GTDB lineage: Bacteria > Chloroflexota > Anaerolineae > Aggregatilineales > J027 > JAKEEQ01. The sequence goes on along the minus strand of JBNLCD010000415.1, from coordinate 4,344 downwards.
AATCAGGCCAAAGTAAGGTGGCGACTTTATCACGCGCCAGCGGAGTAGTTGCAAAAGCCAGATAAGCTAAAAGAGCGCTTGACTTGCGTCGCGCAAAATTGATGCTTTCTCCGTCAGCCGTGATGTGCAAAGTTCCCAACAAATAGATTTTTATGGATGACATAAACACTCGCTTTAGGCGGTTTAATCAAGATTTTGTTATTATTCTGGAGAAAATATCCCAAACATGCAAATTTTGGCACAGAATCAGAATTTCGTGTAGATACGATGTTTGAAAATGTTCATTTATGGGTATTTATGCATTTTAGTTTTATGCATTTTTATACCTTTAATCTGTTCTCAATTTTCTCAATCGAGAGCGTAATGTACCCATTGAGTTCGCTATCGTTGCTAGACTCTAATAATTTTCTAAGCGCAATAAGCGCATTGTCATGGCCAACAGAACGCAAACTAAGAACTGCCGCTTTACGAACATGTGCATTCTCATCTAGTAAACATTGAATTAGGGGAGCCTCTATTCGAGGATCTTCAAAATACTCAAGAACCATTACTGCATATTCGCGGATGATGACATCCACATCATTCAATAGGGCCAATAAAGGTTCAACTGCTCGCATATCATAGAAACTTGCTAAAGAATGAATAGATGTATAACGGACATCTGAATCTATATCGTTTAAGGCCGAAATTATGGACATAACTGCACGTGCATCCCCTATATGACCCAAGCCGTCTATTGCCAATTCTCTTACATCAGCCGCTTCATCCTGTACGGCAGTGAGCAGAGCTGAGAAGATTTCTTCACTAAAATCTTGCATATGTAATCCCCACGCGGCTAAAGATCGTATTTGTGAGCTATTTTGCTTATCACCCAATAAATTCAATAGAAGTGGTCCGGCTTGAGGATGGTGGCCTAGCGCATCTGATGTCCACATACGGACATCATGATCGGAATCATACAAAAAAGATAACAATGGCTGGAGTACATTTGCTCCGCCAATGGTTTCAAGCGCAAGGACGGCCTTTAATCTAACTTTACGACTTGGGTCGTTAATTAGTGAAGCCAATAGAGGGATACTCGTTTCATTTTGAATTTTCTCTAATTTTTTGATGGCCGCGAGACGAGTTTCTTCATCGCCTTCAGCAAGTTTCTGTGATAATTTCTTGAGTTCTTGTGACATCTTTATTCAACTATCCCTTATTCGACTGTCACAGTTCCCACAAAATAGCGATCACCCGCATCGGTTGTATAACGCTCACCTGTATTTGGATTATAGAAGCCGATCGCAACCGAATATTCACCCGCTGGTAAATCTGTCAATTCCAATTGATAACTTGCTGATAGATCGCCTAACAACCAATCGGCGGGCGGTAACACGCCTTCGAGCCAGCCCTCCGTTTGACGTACTGGTGGTTGATTGGGGGCGTCATAGAGATGGACAAATATTTTACCATGCTGGGTCAGTTCACCTTGGGCTATCCAAATCATATCAAGGCGGACATTATCTTCGGATTGCGTAAAGACAATATTTTTGAGAATGATTTCACCGCTATCTCCAGTCACTGAGAAATGAACCACATCACCAATCGCTGTAATTTCGGGCACATACTTTCCCCCATAAACCCAATACATATAAGGTGCATAGGTGCCATCCGTTTCCACACACAATTCGGTTGTGTCGGCGGGCAACAGTATTGGCAATTCAACCCAATGACCACCAATTTGCGGAATAGCGAGGGTTTGTTTATTGGCATCACAGCCAATTTCCAGATGAGTTGGGGCGGTGGCATGAACCCTTAAGATGACCATATAATCAGTCATGTCCTCGGCTAGTTCGGGCAAATCAAAGCGCTCGCCGCCATTTAGAATTCGTCCCCCATCCGTGACTTGACAATTGCCCGGTGCAGTAACCGCACACGCATAATATGGTAAGGTGCGCACCACCGTGGCAAAACCCGTCGGTGATATATCATTCCACCATTCATAATTTGCCTTAGCTTCACTATCTAAATCCGCGACATTTACGACATCGAGCAGAGTGAAATTGCGTGTATAGGTTAAGCTAATCGGTTGATGTAAAGCATCACTCCCGACGGTTAACGTCTCCCAATCAGGTTGAGTGATCACTTGCGTGCCCGTTGCAGAAGCAACTGTGTTTTTGGGCAATTCAATGCTTACCCGGTGAATCTCTTCGCCATAGATACCCGCTTCAACCAAGATTGGTAACCCTTGAATATCGGGATAAATGGCAAAATAGTCAGGTTGAGTGTGACGCATCGTTTCATAAATAGTGCCGGGACCTTGTCGCCATGCCGAAGCCGTGCCCGGTGTGGTGAGACCCACGACATCATACGTCGTTCGCTCGCCCACATAGCGCATGACACCTACATCATGGACGGCCAATGTGGCATCTTCGGGTAGATTATTATCCACCCATTCAGCGAGTTCAATTTGTTGATGACGCACGACCCATACATTGTCACGATAATGGCGAGCATAATCGCCGGCGGTGTTGAGCGTAAACAAGATAATGAGGGCGAGAATAGCCATCAGTGCGTATGAAGCCGTCTTGGAGGTGAAACGCTTTTGGAGGGCAATTAGCATCCAGCCAGCCAGCGGAAACAGGAGCGCTAACATAGGCAGTTGATAGCGTTTAAAATGCCAAAACGCAGTATCAAGCGTAGCAATTAAGATACTTAGACCAATGAGCCATGCGCCCACAAGCAAGGCGGGTTCAATGGCTTTGGTTTGCCAACTTTTCCGGACTTGCCACACAATAGTGAGTAAAGCGAGCCAACTCACAATCGGCAGAATATAAAAACCATCCACGGAACTATAACCTGTTAAAATTTCACGCCAAATACGTATAACTTGATCAATGATGACATCGACGCGTTCATCACATGGGATGGTTATATTATAGAGGTGCGATTTGGCCTGATTGCCAGTGGCCGACAAATCGCCCGTGACTAACCAATTGATGGCGGGCTGAACAAGAATGCCAAGCGCAGGCAGAATAATAGAGGGAATTGCATCTGGCCAGCGTGACCGTTGATGCCAAGCCCAACTCAACCCTAGTCCCAAGCCGATAATTGCGCCTTCAGGTCTAGCTAGTGTTACCAAAAAGCTGGTTAGCCAAATGGCGCGTGTGTTTTGACGTTGATAAGCTGTCAAACACGCCATGACCATAAATACAAATAGACTGGTTTCCATGCCACTCAAGCTGGCCCACAAGAAAGGTCCACCGAGCACAAAACCTAGCATCAAACTTACCGCTATTAGCCAATTTTGAGATTTTCCAGCATAGATGAGTTCAAAAATTTGCCACGCCGTCCCTGTTAAAAAAATGAGACCAAGGGCGACGGCCCAATAAGCGAGTTTTAAACCCGTAAAACCAAATAGATAACCGATCGCTAAAAGTGGTGTATAGAGGAAACTGGTTGCGCCCGATGTGGGATCTTGGCCGGGATTATAAACATATGGATCGCCCGTTGCCATTTGGCGTGCATATTGAAAATGAATATAGGTATCATCGAGTGGCATGATAAGCGGTTTATCATCACTCGCTGAAATACCCAATGCCAAAAAGGTGATACTTCCCAACAGGACACACAGAATAAGTAACAAGAAGGCGTTGCGACGGGTGGTGACTGTCGATGGTAAAATTTCTATATCCATAATAATAAGCTGTCAATCTACCTAATCAGGAAACTCGCTGTCATCATAAACACGCCACCCGATTTCGGGGGTATCAAATTTATCAAATTCCTCAGCCGGAAATTCCATCATCGTACCTGTTGATTCAACGGCCACGGTGCCATCCGGCAAAACCGCTTCTGCCCGCGCAACAATGATACGTCCCCGATCTTTGACCAGAAACCCTTTGAGAGTAATCGGCGTATTTAAGGGAACCGAATGCCGATATTTCAATTCCATTTTAGCGGTGACAAAAAGACGCTTAGAATTTTCTTTGAGAAGGCCCACTCGTCCCATCATTTCGTCTAGCGCACTGGCAATAATTCCCCCATGGGTAATGCCGGGAAAGCCCTGATAATTGTCTGTAAAAAAAACGATCGCTTCAACATGATCTTCCATACTATAAAAGCGTATTTTTAGTCCGGCGATGTTGGCCACGCCACAGACAAAACACATTTGTGAATTGGGTTGGCGCGTGCCATCGAGGTGGGTGTGGTGATGATGGTCCAATGTAGTCATGCTGTTAGCTTGTCCTAGCCTACGCTACGAGTATTACAAAGCCTACAGAGAATAGCACACAGTGGGGTTTTATGACAAGTTATGCACCCTTAAACTCAGGGCAATCGCATCAAAATTGAGCGAGTAAA
>JBNLCD010000414.1:5208-5440 GCA_050303635.1 Anaerolineae bacterium | reverse complement strand
ACCACCCCCACAATACACCCCAGAATCAGGCCGAGGCTAAAGCCCATAAGCCACTTCATCTTGTGTTTTGTCATATGGTCTCCTCTATCTCCAATAGGTGTCCCACTTTAATCAAAACACATTTTCCGCGTATCAACCACCCGCATGATTAGGGGTTTTCATCCGAGAATCAAAAAGGGACTGACTGCACTAGCCAATCCCTTATTTTGTCTTCGCCTTGTTACGAGTTACA
>JBNLCD010000414.1:0-5198 GCA_050303635.1 Anaerolineae bacterium | reverse complement strand
ACAATATTGATCATGTTACGCGGGGCAATATAGATAATTTTCTTCGGTTCTTTGCCATCCAAATGCCGTTGGATATTATCGGAAGCTAACGCCGTAGCCTTCGCATCATCTTCGCTGATATCGGCAGGTACCTGAATCTTATCGCGGACTTTACCGTTGATTTGGACGATCATTGTTACTTCGTCTTCAGCGGCAATATCGGGATCGTAAACCGGATAGTCTTGATGATGGATGCTGTATTCATAACCCATATATGCCCACAATTCTTCGGCTACATAGGGCGTAATCGGAGCCATCATCAGCAACATATTCTTGATGGCTTCGCGCCATGCGTCTTCGCTGACATTCTTCGCGGCTTGAACGGCGTTTTTCAATTCCATCAAACCTGCGACCGCCGTGTTAAAGCTGAAGGTTTCCATGCTTTCTTCAACCTTCGCCAAGGATTGATGCGTCTTCCGGGCCAAATCACGATCACCCGCTTGAGTGTCACCATTTACGGCAGGGGCACCCTTCTTGACCAAATTCCAGACATCTTGCATCCAGCGGATGACACCTTGCACGCCTTGACTGTCCCACGGACCACCTTTTTCCCAGCGGAACGCAAACATCAAGTAGGCGCGGACAGTATCTGCGCCATATTCACGCACCAATTCGTCCGGTGCTACCACATTCCCCTTACTCTTGGACATCTTTTCGATCCCCAAGCGGTATTTGATTTGTGGCAAGCCCGCATTCGGACCTGAACCGGGAATATCAAAGTCAGTGTCTTCGGTTATTTGTACCGTGATGTTATGACCTTCTTCTGTTTCAATGGTGACCGTGTCTTCGGTGCGCTTGATAACTTCACCGACAGCCCGCTCCAAACCTTGTTTGGGAATACTGGTAGCTTCACCAGTATCACCAATTACCGCAACCAGCTTGGCAACCAAGGCATGCCCTTCATATTCACCATTTACGGCCACAATATGTCCATCTTGCGGTTCGCCCAAAATCGTGCCCTGATTGACCAAAGCCACCATTGGTTCGTTAAAGATACGGTCAATATCTTCAGCAGTTGCACCTTGTTCTTGCATGACCGCAATCGTCGGATCAAAAACACCGCAGTCCCGCATGGCTTTGCTGAAATAACGCGTATACAACAAGTGCATTGTCGCATGTTCAATCCCGCCTGTATATTGATCAACCGGCAACCAATAGGCACCTTCTTCAGGTGTGAATGCATAATCATCGTCGTGCGGACTCAAATAACGGAATTGATACCATGATGAGCACATGAAAGTATCCATCGTATCCGTTTCGCGCGTGGCGTGGCCACCACAATTCGGGCAAGTTGTGTTCAAGAAGCCTTCATGCGAACGCAACGGACTTTCTCCGGTCGGCATGAATTGGATATCATCTGGCAATTCAACGGGCAATTGGTCATAGGGAACGGGTTGTGGTCCACATTCATCACAATAAACAATCGGAATCGGGGAACCCCAATAGCGTTGGCGACTAATCAACCAGTCGCGCAAACGGTAATTGATGCCCATTTCACCAATACCTTGTTCTTGCAAATGTTCAATTACGGCCTTGATAGCCGGATTCTTGATACCTTTTTCATCACTGGAAACGGTACCGTTGAATTTATCGCTGTTGATCATGACCCCGACATGGGCATGGGCGGCTTCCATCTTAGCGCCGTCTAATTCTTCACCTTCAGGTTGAATGACAGGAATAATCTTCAAGCCAAATTGGCGTGCAAATTCAAAGTCGCGTTGGTCATGGGCTGGCACAGCCATAATCGCACCTGTCCCATAACCCATCAACACATAATCAGCAATCCAAACCGGAATCCGTTCACCGTTCACTGGATTGACGGCATAGCCACCTGTGAAAACACCTGTCTTTTCTTTGCCTTCAGCAGTCCTGTCAATTTCGGATTTACGGCCTGCTTCTTCAATATAGACGGCAACCGCCTCGGCTTGTTCGGAAGTGGTCAAGGTCTCAACCAGTGGATGTTCAGGTGCTAACACCATGAAGGTCGCGCCCCACAAGGTATCTGGTCGCGTGGTGAAGATTTCAATTTCGTCTTCATCTTCGGTGATGAAAGTGACATACGCACCTTCACTGCGTCCAATCCAGTTTTCTTGCATGATTTTGACGCGTTCTGGCCAATCCATCTTGCTGTAATCCAGCAATTCTTCAGCGTATTTCGTAATTCTGAAGAACCATTGATCCAGCTCTTTCTTGATGACTGGCGTACCACAGCGTTCACAGACGCGCTCATCACCAATCACCTGTTCACGCGCCAAGGTGGTGTTACAACTTGGACAGAAATCAACAGGTGACAATTTCTTGTAGGCCAAGTCGTTTTCATAGTATTTCAGGAAGAACCATTGCGTCCACTTGTAGTATTCAGGATCGCAGGTCACGGCTTCGCGTTCCCAATCGAAGCTAGCCCCCATCAATTTCATTTGCTTGCGCATGGACTCAATATTGCCGTAGGTCCATGTCTTGGGATGCAATTGACGCTTAATCGCCGCATTTTCGGCAGGCAGGCCAAATGCATCAAAGCCCATCGGGAACAACACATTGAAGCCCTTCATGCGCATATAACGTGCGCGGGCATCGGAAGGAGCCATTGCATACCAGTGACCAATGTGTAGATCGCCGCTGGGATAAGGCAACATCGTTAAGGCGTAATGTTTAGGGCGGGAGCGGTCAATCTTGCTCCGATATAAACCATCAGATTCCCATTTTTCACGCCAATGCGCCTCAATGGCCTGATGGTCATATTCCGTGCGAGTTTGTACTTGTTCTGTCACTAGATTGCTAGCCTCCACTTAGATTGATGTGATGATGAAGAAGTGATTATTACATTGATGGGGCGATATTCCCCGGAATATTCTCGATACTTACAACTCATAAGCGAGTAAGACGGTGTTGTCGTCTGGATCATTAACCATCGCAAAATACGTGTTAAAGGTTGTGAAATACGGTTCCACATGGCTTGTATAACCATAACCGATGAGTTCGTTGTACTTGGCATCAACGGCTTCACGACTATCGAGCAAAAATTCTAAGATGATGCGATAGCCGCCGGATGCCTCCGTGTTGGCTGGGTCCCAATGTTGATTAAAGGGCTTTGTACTCAGAAAAAAGGTTAGGTTGTCCATCTTAACGGGCACAAAAGGCTGTTTTTCGCTCCCTTCAGGAATTTCAACCCCAACCCGCCGATAAAAATCGATTGATTTAGCCATATCTTCCACAATTACACCAACCATACTGAGTTTAAGTGTCACGCTTTTGACTCCCTTATGTAATGTGTTTCAGATTGATTTTGTGATGCAACAAAAAAAAGGGCCGTAGTCCAACGCTACGGCCCTCGAAAATTCACTTCGGTAATGATGCGACGTGCTTGTCCTCCCGACTTTAACGCGGCGGACGCTTATGCACTGGCACCGGTTGAGGCACAGGCGTTGGCGGATTCAATATCTCACCGAGACGATTAAGCAAGTCGCGAAGTCGGTCTGACCAGTCGAATTGAGGTTTTTGCTTGTTCTCGCTCATAGTGAGGCTCCTTTGAGAAATTGGTTACCATCGCAGTGCGCCTGTCCTTATACTTTCATTGTACATGATAATTGTAAAAACAAAAAATCCCCTTAACATCTCCTAACAAGACTCTAATTGAGACTTGTAGGGACGAAGAGGATCTCCGCGTTACCACCCTACTTGATGACGGTGGTTTAAAAAGTGAAATGTGGACCTAAGGAGACTCGAACTCCTGACCTCTTCAATGCCATTGAAGCGCTCTCCCAACTGAGCTATAGGCCCATAGTGTCATCCACTTGATTCCGCATAACGGGCGGTTTCCGGTGATGTTTACTGTTTTCAACATCACAGCTCCCGGACGAGTTCAGCATGACGGTGGCATCGGCACCATTCTCAGGCTTGCACTCTCCCTGAGTCGCTTGGATGCTTGCTTACTACTTCCATTCACAGCTTTTGAGTTTATCAAGTTGCAATGTAGTGAGATTGTAGCCTGAGGCTGAGTTTATTGTCAAGGGGCGAGTCGGAATTCAATTTTATGCTCAGATGATTCTCTGAATTGAAGATTAACGCCAGCGTGACGGCGTTAATAGGTAATAATCAATTGCACCGAATCACCATATTAAAGCGCTTAGCGGGGGTATAAACTCCACGGTATTTAGATTCCTGATAATTGTCTTTATCACGAATTAGCAAATTTCAAAATGATGAATGCCTTGAGGTTTCCCGACTAAATGTGGGAAACCTCTTCAATCTTATTGTTTTGCATAGGGTCTGACTATCAAACGAGGTTAGGGATACCTAATGCTCTTCATCACTCTCATATATCCAGTGTATGGCCTGTATAGAATAAGATTGCAAACTGGAGATTGGCATATATTCATTCGTCGTAAAATCATATTCAATTAGAATAGGCTCACCGTTTTCATTATATACAGGTGCAATTAAATATTTGCCATCTTCAAATAATGCGTACTGATTTCCAAGTGTCCTCACTAGATCATCGTGTATTATTTCAACTTGGCCAGCACTATCAATGAGTAGAAGTTTTCTTATGGCATCACTATTATCACAAGATGGCGCTGTATCTTCTACAAAAATTATGGTTTCATCCGACTGAAAATGTAGATCGTCAACCATTAGTGCTGTTGCCTGGTAAAGCAGGTTTGGAATCGAAGGCTCATTAAGTTGTTTCTGAACAATGTGGTAATCTATACAGCCTTTGTTTGTTTGAGTGAAAAGTTCAACATATTTAGTATCAGTTTCATTAATTGCAAAGGAAGCACCATCATCTAACGGTGGTAAATCGATATTAAAGGGAGCCAATGCTTCAGCAGTTTGGGCTCGATGCGCAGGGCTATACATACCTTCGATAACATCAGTATTCCGATAAAGTAATCCTACTTCGAGGTCTTCTACGTCAAGATTATCATGTTGAGGCATTATATGAATGAATTTTTCAGGCATTCCGTTATATGAAACTGAATTAACGAGTAAATCAGATGTATTGGCCCAAGCCACTAAAACTGGATATTCATTTACATCAAAACTGGTCGTTAATTGGTTCGGCACAATGGGTTAATGATCGATTTACAATCCATTTACCAGAGCAAATAGACGGGAACTGAATTTGATTTTTTCAACTTTGCAGTTGCATAGTCATTTAA
>JBNLCD010000413.1:0-5446 GCA_050303635.1 Anaerolineae bacterium | reverse complement strand
TCTTATGCCTAGCCGGATTCATGGCAATCGCAGTTTTGCCTTTAGCCACGGTTCAAGCTCATCCCGATGATGATCTTGTCATGGCCAGTTATATCACCTTGACGGAAGACGCTGTGATTTTAGATGTTGATTTGCGACCAGGTATGGATGTTGGCGCTCAGCTTGTAGCTTTATTGGATGCCAATGGGGATGGCATCATCTCTGATGAAGAAGCCACCCTGTATGCAGATGAAGTGACCGCTGATTTAATGCTAGAACTTAATGGCGAAGCTGTTGAACTTGACCGTATTGATCTGGCCGTTCCGTCTATTTCAATGTTGCAAGACGGTTTGGGGATTATCCGATTGCGCTTCAGTGTACCGTTGCCAAGCCTTGAAGAAGGCACGTATGAGATTTTCTATGAAAATGCCTTTGTGCCAGAAGATATGACTAGTAGCTATCTAGTCAATGGATTTGTGCAAGCCCAAGTTAAGGATCATATCGAAATCACTGAACAAGACCGAGACTGGTATCAACAAAGTATCACTATTCGTTATATCATCATTGAAAGTCTCGACCATCATGAATTGGTGCGTAGTGTTGTTGAAACTGACCATGCATTAGATGATCACGAGGACATGTGGCATGAACTTATTCATCATCTGTTACAGATTGGTGAATAACAACTAGATTAGTCAATCAGTTTTCTAGCTAGTCTAATTTATCAAACACAATACCCCGCGTGAATTAAAGTTGATCACGCGGGGTATTGCTATGACATGATTACGAAATTTCACCAATCAAAACTCAACTTTCCATGCCGTAAATAATGAAAGCACAATGCTTTTACTAATGTCGCAATTCTAAAAATTCCCAGCAGACCCATGAATTTTATTTACAGAGAATAGACATTTTGAGGTATTTCATCGATATTGATGATCGCTAAAAAATAGCAGGATCAAATTGCTATATCTTTAACTAATTGTTGACAGTGTAACAAATGTCACCACCTACACATGATATTCAACACTATATAAATGATACAAAAATTGTTATTTTTGTATCATGATTATTGAACATGACACGACCCAAGAACGTATTAGTCAAGCGGCACTGACTCTATTTCTCAAGCAGGGTATCAAACGAACCAGTGTTGACGAAATTGCCCATGCCGCGGGATTAACCCGCGTGACGGTCTATCGCTATTTTTCGCGACGGGAGGAACTTGTTCTCGCGGCGTTTAGCCACATTATCGCGCCTTTACAATGCGTGAGCAAGTTGATTGACATCGAACCTCAAGCAGATATTGATATGGTGATGGATTCGATTGGCGAGGAACTAACGCACCTACCACACGGCGATTTGTCGGCGTGCTTAATGGAATTCCAGCGTGTACACCCGGCGGTTTATGAGATATTTATTCAGGCCCGGCGCGACGCCTTAAAAGTAATTTTTGAGTGGGTATTTTCGGTTGCGGAAGGGCAGGAACGTCTACGCCCCGGCCTAAATCGTGCAGTTGTCGAAGTGTACTTTATGGAAATGATAGTCAGTTTTTTGGAACGCTCGACACCGTTACTGCCGGGACTCACCCCATCACAGTTTTTTACGACTCTGAAGAATCTTTTCTTGTACGGAATAATCACAGAAAAACACCCATGATTCTCAAAATCGTTTCATAACGATAGATGATCTACTCGATTTATTTGATAGGAAACATAAAGATGAAAAAAACAGCCCTTAACCGCCGCGCTTTGATCGCCCTCGTAATGGTGTATTCCTTTGTATTGTTGCCTATTTTAGGCATAGCGTTACACTTTTCCGACAATGCATCATTTCAACCAGTACGTCATCTGCTGATGACCGTGCATAATTTGGTTTCGATCATTTTTCTGGTCGCAACCGCACTCCATCTGAACCTCAATAAGAAGCCCCTGTTAAGTTACGTCAAGAAAAAGGCGGGGCAAGCTAGTCTTATCCGGACTGAAATCAAACTGGCCGCTCTGATTGTAGCCTCACCGTTGATCTTAGGAATAATACATGTATTTGCTTTAGGCCATAGATAAGTGTTTTAGCTTAGGATCGTTACAATTGATGGTCCAAAGTTCTCATAGAGCAAGATTGTTTCAAAAACAGGTAAAAACCCCTTATCCAGTATAGATTTAGGGGTTTTATATTTGGCGTTATTTAAGAGTTTTTAAGGCTGTGGCATCATCGACGAAATCGGTGATGGGATTCACTTTACTTTGGGTTTATCCACCTTAAAAGTTGACATTTCCTGCAAATCTGTCCAATTTTACCCAAAACTTACGAGCAGACAGATTCAAAAGTCCACGAAATCTTATCGCAGAATGGTTTGCCCACCGTCTACAGGAATATTTACTCCGTTAAGATAATCGGAGTCTGGTCCGGCGAGGAATACAGCGACACGCCCGACATCTTGTTGAGGATCTCCAATTCTCTGCATCGGGTTTTGTGCTATAGCCGCCTGTGCTACTTCAGGGTTATTTTGCTCAAAATACTCCCAAAGGCGCGACGTTGCCCAGGGAAGAATCACATTGACATTAATTTTGTATTTACCCCATTCATTGGCGGCCACACGCGAAAGACCCCGGATCGCTTCCTTATTGGCGGCATAGGCGCACATCCCTTCAAGTCCATTTGTACCAGCAGTTGATGCAAAATTGATAATCTTGCCACCTTTTTCCTTCATGTATGGGAAACAGGCTTGCATAAAGTAGAAAGTGCCATTTACGCCAGATTGAAACGTTGTGTTCCAACCTTCATCCGTCTCGACTTCAATATTAACGCCTGCGCGGGCGGCCTGTGCGTTATTAATCAAAATATTGACTGCACCGAACGCTTCAATGGTTGCGGCAACGGCTCTATTGACTTCATCTCGTTTACCAACATCACAGCTAATAGGTAGCGCTTCCCCGCCAAGTGCTTTGATCTCATCTGCTACAGCCGTAGCCGCTTCGAAATTTATTTCAGGTATTGCAATTTTTGCACCTTCCTTAGCCAATGCCAGTGCAATACCTCGTCCAACACCTTGACCTGCACCTGTTACAATTGCTACTTTTCCTTCGAGTATCATTTTATATATCTCCTTAGAAGCTACGATCGACTAATCAGAATCAGTTGACCTGCATTCGTTTTATTGAACTTGATATTAACCTTATCGTAAGCAATATCGGGAATTACATATAGTGATTGCGATCATGGCGTAGATGCAATCTGCACAGATCCTCGTGATCGATATCACGTGGAGTGTTAGCCGTCTTTTGATAAAATTGAGGAGATTAGGAGATAAGGGTATGAACATAAAACAGACACATATTGAACCAGGGCTTATGTATTTGCTTCAGTTCTGGATTATTGCGGCAGAGGTTGTTCTGTGGCTTGTTTCGACGCATATGTTTCCGTGGTACTATGTGAAACCCTTTGTTTCTCTGGTTATATTAATCTATTTGAATATAGCCAGGTTGCGTCAATACTTCGGGAGATGGTATTTGCCGATTGCACTGGGTGCTTATTCTGTAATGGTGGTAGCTTCATGGTGGTTGAATATTCTTCATAATATACAGATAGGTAAATCTATAGAGACGGATATCAACCTCTTTTATCAGCTCACAATAGTTGTGTTTGTTTTAGGGGTGCAATTTGGATGGCGTATGGTAGCTTCTTACGGTGTAATATTTTTTGCCGTCATATGGTTACTGGCAGGTCAATTGCCTGATAATCTCAGTGGGGTAATGAATTCCATTCGAATTGAAAGTTTATGGTTTAGCCTTCTAATAAACAGTATAGGTGTATTTATAGCATATACTATGAGTAAGCAACGTGAAATTCAGGAAGAACTTAATAGAAAGAATATCCAATTGAGCAAGTATGCCACAACGGTGGAACGGTTGGCTATTAGTCATGAACGGAATCGCATGGCGCGTGAATTGCATGACACGCTAGCACATACACTCAGTGGTGTTTCCATACAATTAGAAGCCGCCAATCGCCAACTTGATATCGATATTGAAGGGGCAAGAGTAACACTCAAAAAATCCCGCGAATCCATAAAGTCTGGATTGCAGGAAACGCGACGTGCACTACAAGCTCTACGGGTAAGCGCATTGGAAGATTTGGGATTTATGCTGGCTGTCGAGCAATTAATCAAACTTGAAAATGAGCGAAATTCCTATGATATAACCCTTCAGATGGATAATGATCTTGGGCAACTCACGCAACAGATTGAGCAAAGTCTCTATCGAATTATTGAAGAATCACTTGCCAATGTAAATCGACACAGCAATGCTCAAAATGTTGCCGTTAGATTAGGGTATCGTGACAATGGACTAGAATTATATATCCATGATGATGGTATTGGGTTTGATTCAGAAATCCCTACCGAAAGTGGGCATTATGGCATCGCAGGAATGCATGAACGCGCTATTCTGTGTAATGGAAAGTTGGACATTATGAGCCAACGAGATTCTGGTACAACCGTAAAATTGCGAATAGAGGATGTAAGATGATACGGGTATTGATTGTTGATGACCAAAAAGTGGTAACAGAAGGACTGCGTGTGATATTGAAGACCGCTCCAAATATTGAGGTTGCTGGCATAGCCAATAACGGAACTCAGGCACTAGACATGGTTAAAATGGTACAACCCGATTTGGTTCTAATGGATCTGAAGATGCCAATTATGAATGGCATTGTCGCTACAAAAGCTATCCGCGAACAATATCCAGATGTATACATTCTCGTACTCACAACGTTTGCCTCAGATGAATGGGTATTTGATGCCATCCGTGCAGGTGCTTCAGGATACCTACTCAAAGACTCTGATGGTGACGATATTATCACTGCTATTAAAGGTACAGTAGAAGGGAAGACTCATATCGATCCCGCGATTGCCGACAAGCTACTTGCACTTGCTAGGAAACAGGTTGAACCCGACACCTCACTTTTTAATGATTTGACCCCGCGCGAAGTTATTATTCTAAAATGTATTGCGCGTGGGCTAACGAATTCAGACATTGGAGAAAAACTTAATTGTATGTCGTCAAAGTAAAAGAGACTCTTGAAGGGGAAAAATAAGAGAGACTCTACGCCCCGTTTTTACCTCAAAAGTATAGATTCTCGCCAGTAAGTTTGGCGACGTTGCCGCAAAGTCTGTTGTTTCAACTGAGCGCGTTGTTCAAGAATGAGTTGTTGGCGACCGTTAAAAACATCAACGGGTATGATGTTGTCCAGAGCCTCATGGTAACGCGCATTGTTGTAGTAGTCCACAAAGCTGGCAATCGCCTGCCTTTGTAGCGGTTCAGAGTAACGTAGACACGTAGATAGGGTAAAATAAAGGAGACTTTCAACCCCATTTAAAGATAACTAAGGAGAAGTAAAATGGGCAAGAAAGAACCCGAAAAAATATCCGCCGCAACAACCATCCGCACGATCCGCAGGCAGACACGTC
>JBNLCD010000412.1:0-5457 GCA_050303635.1 Anaerolineae bacterium | reverse complement strand
AACTTAATTCACGATAGATTGTGCTTAGTCAGCTAAATCACTGACATCTTCTTGTTCAACTTCAACAACGCCGAAGTCGGCCAAGGTTTTGTGATGCTTTGTCGCCGTGGTATGTTCGGCCACAATTGGAGCCGTGTCTTTAATATTGAGCAATGTAAATAGACGATGAAGCTTAGCTTCCAAGTCGGCCATAATTGCGTCAATAACATCGGCGGGCATATCCCACAATTGTTGTTTAAATTGACCAATCGCGCGCTTACGTTCCTTATAAATCAATTGTTCATAAGTCTTGGAGCCTTGTTCGTAATTCGCGGCCACCCAGGCGTAAATTTCTTCGCGCAAGTCTGCGGGGAATTGATCATGATCAAACATCAAGTTTTGGAAGCCAGTTGCCAGATGGATTTCACAGGCAGTGGATTCTGAAAACTTATTGAAAGCATCTTCCGGCAAGGTGGAAGCACCGTGTTGAACTGCCCCTGCAATATGGTGTTCTTCGCGCGCAACCTTGCTCAAATCAGCCAAAGTTTGGAAATCAACGGCCACATCTGCAATGCTACCATCCGGCAAAACGACCCCGCCGTGGCTGGTTCCGGTTTGAACGCTGATCTTGCTGATACCTTCGTAATCACCCAATTTAGCCAATTCTTCAGCATATAAGGTCATAAAGGCTTCAAGTTCTTCAACGGTGGAATTCTTTTCACCAACTTCACCGATTTCACCACCGAGGGAGGTGGTAATGCCTTCGGGTTCGATGTCGCGAATAAAAGCGCTGATATCGGCACAAAGTTGGGCATTGAGTTGTTGTTGTTCCTTCAAATCTTCAAAACTCAAGTCAACGAGTGTACTGGTGTCGATGTCAATATTATAGAAACCAGCCGCAATTGCTTCTTCAGCCAAGTCCTTAACTTTTTGGACTTCAGCGTCGGCATCTTCTTGATAACGTGCATGGCTAACTTGGAAGTGGTCACCTTGGATAAAGACCGGACCGGTATGATCAGTCTTGATGGCGGCGGCCAAAATATTGATAACGTATTCAACCGGACGTTGATCGGTATAACCCATTTCACTACGGGCAATTTCGAACAGTAATGAGCTGGCATTCAAGCTATGCGCGGCGCGGAAAGCGGCTCCCGCCTTATAATAAGGAATGGCGCGCATATTCATAGCCGGCACCGTAAAGTCAATGCGGGTTTTGCCAGCACCACGGGCCATATAGACTTCGTGGATGCTTGCGGCGTAAATATTAAGCGCCAAGGCGGTTTCCCAGATTAACCAACGGGCGATTGCTTTTTCGCTGTCTGAACCGAATACGGCAATGCGAATGAGTTTATCAATTCCATTGGCGCGCAAGGCATCAGCATCATTAACGGTAACTTCAGTCCCACTAACACTCAAAGCTCCGTCCAGTTGAGCCAGAATATTATCAAGGGTAGGTTGTGACATATAAAGCTATCCTCTACAATTAGTTTATTAGCTGTTAGGTTGCCCCAAAAAATAATCTATTTGCAAACACGTGCCCCAATTTTGCGGGGTTTTGTGCGCGTTTGGGCAATTTTGTGCTACATTTGAGTGGAATCATAGCACTAACCACTGGCATTAACCATTAGAAAATTTAACAAAAAGGGACGCAATAATGGGAGACAACCAAGATCTCTATCAAAAAATTGTCAGCCAACGCAGTGGCCTTGCTTGGCTAACCAGCAAGTTACCTGGTTTCGGCGGCTATATGGAAATGAATGCGCGGCGCACCGCCGATCGGATGATTCGGGAGCACATCGCTAGTCAATTTGAACAACGCAAAGATCGGTTAGTTGGGTTAGAGCGCAAATTGGTCTCAGCCGGCGCGTTAAGTTTAATGGACGATACCAAAAGTCTTAAAACCAAACTTCAAACCCTGATTGACCGCATTGCGACTGATGCCCCCGGCTATTCAGGCTTTTTTGCCGCCAACAGTATTGGTCCAGATGAACTCGAAAATATCTACGCTTTTGATGAAGCCATGCTTCGCTACACAGATGATCTAGATACCATGCTCGATACACTCGAATCTGCCATTAAAGAAAATGGCGATGCCGAGGGTGCGATTTATGAACTCGACAATTTGGTCATCGAAGCCAACACCGCTTACGATTTGCGTGATGATCTTGTCGGCGGCATTGCCTAAGTTTCAAGTTGGAGCAAGGGCCTAAAGACTCTTGTTAAGGAGTTACCTAGCAATTTTTGCAATTTGTGTCTCCATACGATATTGATAACAAGGTGGCTTTAGCCCCTTGTTTTTAACCAATCATAATTTGCTGAAATTGGGCAGAAAATCTTTTGTCCGCTAAAATCAAAGTATCAGTCATCGGCATAATTTAAAATTATCATTGCAAGGAGCTAAATCTATGCCACGTATTATTGATGTTGTTGAACACCCGAATGTAATGGATGATGAGCTTGTCTACCGCGAACCGCAAGGTGGTGCCGGTGACTTCCGTATGGGCTCGCAGTGTATTGTGCGTGAAGGTCAAGCCGCCGTCTTCGTGAATCGTGGACAAGTCCTCGATGCGTTAGGCCCCGGTGGACACACCTTGAGCACTGCTAACTTGCCTCTCCTCTCAAACTTAATTGGTTTAGCCACCGCTGGCCGCAATCCATTCCCCGCTGAAGTTTATTTTGTGAATATGAAAGATTTACCGCAAGTTCGTTGGGGAACGAACCCACCCATTACCATCTTCACCACCCAAGGCATTGGCGTGATGCAATTGATGAGCAATGGTATTGTTGATATTAGCATTGATGATCCGGTGCGCTTTGTGAAGCAATATGCCGTCGGTAAAGCCATCATGCGCTTGGATGACCTCAAAGATCGTATCCAAACCTTGCTTTTGGGTGAATTGACCCAATTGCTAAGCAAGCAACAAATCAACAACGAACAAGAAGCCAATGCTATGCTTGGTGAACTTGAAGGTGCTTCACTGGCCATGCTCAATGAAGGTTTCCAAGCGTTGGGAATGCGCATTAAATCCTTTGAAGCCAAGCCCTTCCAACGGAAGCAACTCAGCCGTGAAGAAGCCCTGTTCTTGGTCGGTAACAAAGAAGACCTCTTCCGCCTCGAACAATTGGATGTTGCGCGGACAGCCGCTGGCAACGAAGGCATGGGTGGCGGTTTAGCGAGTGCTGGTGTTGGTTTTGGTGTCGGCCAAAATCTCGGCGGTGCGATGAATCCACAAGCCCAACAAATGCAACAACAGCAACAAATGATGATGATGCAAATGATGAATCAAATGATGGATAAGATGAATCAAGGCGGCCAACAAGCTCCGGCTCAACAAGCCCCTGCCGCGAGTAATCCATCCAATCCACAAACGGTTGAAGAAGTCCAAGCTTTGATTGATGGCCTCGATGCCAAATTGGTTTCCGGCGAAATCAGTGAAGCTATCTACAACAAGCTTAGCGAAAAATGGGAAGCGCGCTTGAACGAACTCAAGGGCGGCGCATAGTTCGCATCCATCATAAGCAGATTGAAAAAAATGAGGACGGGCCATGACCCGTCCTTTTTGATACTCCCAAACTAATATATAGAGAGACGCCGCTTAGTAACCCACTTGGCAATTATGATAGAACCACTCTGCTAAGGCGGTATCACCCAAAATCTGACTGATGTGTTGTGCTTCTTCAGGTGTGCTCCGCCCCGAAGCGAGGCGATTAAATTCAAGAATATCAATCATGATATGCGTGTAGGGTTGCTCGGCGGTACTGAAAATATAATTTAACTCCAGCGCACCCGTTAAACTAAGCTCAATGGTTCCCTTGAATTGACGCTTAAGTTTAGCGGAAATATCCGCCGCAACCAAATCAACAATGCGCGCATCATGATCGGCTGTCAGGTGCATAGATTTGCCAGTCGCGCGACAAATATCGGCGCGATGCATCCATTGATCACGCGGATAAATTGTATCGAGCAGATAGCGCACTGAAACAACACCTAGTGGCGGCATCGGCGCTCGAATCGCGCGCAGAATGGCCGGCATACCTTGGCGGGTATTGATTGCTTTGGGACCAACCTCGCGTAAAGCCTCAATAAGTTCTTCCGAAGACTTATCGGCCCGTTCCGTAACTTGGCGGCGGTTGATGCCATCAATTTGGGGTTCACCTTTGCGCATATGCGGATTATTGATATATTGACGGCGAAACTCACCCCAACTGGCGTAGCCTGCGCAAGCTCCGACCAGATGAGCCGTCATATCTTTAACTGTCCACGCATCACAGTCTGTCGATTGTTGCCACTCCTCGCCCGAAATTTGTTCTAAAAGGTTGATACAGCGTTGTAGCTCAACCTCCGCGAGGTGCTTGGCCTCAGTTTTACTGAGCACTGGAATAGCAATGGCATTCATTTGGTGGCTGTTACTGTTGTCATAGGTTCGGACTGTCATCATAATTTCTCCATTTAGATAAAACGATGAGTTTGTTGGTTAATCTTGCTTAATCCATGCCTTGATAATCATTTCAACGGCTACATCAATCAATTGGCCAAAGCGCCCCTCGCCAATTGGAAGTTCAGGGTGATTTGCCATATGTAACGCTGTAAGACCATGTGAGATGACAATAAGTAGGTCATGCGCTTGCTCGACAGATATTTGTAGGTCAATCATATTATTTTGAATAAATTGGGCTGTCATTTCTCGACTTTGTTGCAAGATCGTCAAACTAACAGCCATACTCGCTTCAGATGGCACAAAATCTGGCACCGGTCGCTGAAACATTAACTGAAATAAGTCGGGGTTATCATACGCGAACTGCATATAGCTCCGAATAGACTTTTTAAGAACAATATCGGCTGGTGCATTAATATCAATTTCTGCTTCCACAACGCGTCCAAATTCTTCAAAACCTCGTCGGAAAATCATGTCATAGATTGCATTTTTGCTGTCAAAATAGGTATACAAAGACGGTGGCTTAATACCTAATTCACGCGCGATAGCATTAAAACTCAAAGCGCCTACCCCATCTTTTTTCATCATTTCACGCGCAATCCCTAGAACATCCTCCATGATTGCCGCGTGATTCTCTTTACGCCGTTCTTTAACTGATTTATGTTTTGCCATAATTCACCTAATACAATTAATTTTTACTAATGGTATTAGGTGAAATTAAAAATGTCAACTATTTTGCTAAATTCATGTCCATGCTTAACTTCAGGAAACTATTAGAGGTGCGGCTATCTCTGCCTAGTTGATATGAGCCATTTTCAAAAATCTAAGAAAATGAACGGGTTTCCTCAGAAATTTTGCCTCGTTTTTACGTTGAATCATGTATCATAGAGAGCATGTGCGTTGATTGGTACAAAAAAATGAGGAGATAGCCAACGCAATGACGATTCAACTCTACAATACATTGACTGGTAAAAAAGAAGCTTTAGAAACAATTGAACCCGATGTCGTAAAAATGTATGTGTGCGGCCCCACCGTGTACAGT
>JBNLCD010000411.1:0-5458 GCA_050303635.1 Anaerolineae bacterium | reverse complement strand
AATACGCCATTGTTGATTGGCATCCCGCAATTTCAATAATTTAGCAACCAATGACTGCACCAGTGCCGCAATGGCAATAGTTTCATCAACAGTGGTGCAAATATCAGAAACACGGATTTCTAAGGTCCCCAAATTCGGATGGGGCCGGGCATCCCACCAAATCTTTGTGGGATCTTTGCTACCTGCGCCCGTGGGACGGGCCGGATTCTTGCCACCCAATGCCCCCACGGCGGCCATGATTTCAACATAGCGATCGTATTCTGCAAAACTATTAAATATTGGAGGAATACCGGTTCTTGGTAAATTCTCAAAGACTAAACTGCGATAACTTTTCATACCGGTTTCGCGCCCTGTCCAAAATGGGGAGGATGTGGTCAGCGCTAATATATGGGGTAAGAAATAACGTATTTGATTAAGAATATCAATCATAGTTTCATAAGCAACACGGTCTGTACCAAACCCAACATGGACATGCATCCCAAAAATCAACAGCCGTCGGGCCGCATCTTGCATGGTTGTTTGCAAGTCGTCATAACGTTCACCTTCAGAAAAATGTTGGTCTTGCCAGCGGGAAAAAGGGTGGGTGGCGGCGGCAGCGATAACCCGTCCATGTTCTTGGGCCAATTCATAGACAGTCCGACGTAAGCGTTTGATCTCCTGTCGGGCTTCCTGAATATTGCGGCAAATCTGGCTACCAACTTCAATCTGGGATTGCATAAATTCTTGTTTAAGCTGATTGCCGAGCACAACCCGACCTGAATTCATAAGTTGTTGAACATAAGATGTAAGTTCACGCGATTCAGGGTCAATAATCTGATATTCTTCTTCAATTCCAAGTGTCAGTGGTATGTTGACCATAAGAATCACTCCTTAAACCACTGGGCGAATAATATTTCTTTTGATTATGCGGGGAAAAACCAAAAAGGGCAAATGACGAAATCGTCAGTTTGCCCAATTGTTCAACATGCATATTTAGCTTAGCGCGGTTGGATATAAAACGGCGTGATCACAATCATGGTAAAAAATAGTAAGAAAACCGTGATTCCAAGAATGGTTCGTGGCCAGCCGAGCGGCGTAATATCATCATGCGGTGGCGGATGCCGTAACCCGGTTAACATCGCCATCCCGACCCACACCAACCACATAAAGCCAAAGGGGTTTAAGCCTACGAAACTGAGCAAACCAATCGTTACCCCGAAAATTGCGACCAGCGTAGCGACACTCCATGCAATTCGACGGCCAAATAAGGCAAAGGCAATATGCCCGCCATCAAATTGCCCCAACGGCAACAAATTCAATGAGGTTAAGAACACCCCAAACCATGCCGCGAGCGCTATTGGATAATTATAGAACAAGCTTTGATCTAGCTTCTCGACCCTCGCTTGGGGTATCACGAAGCTTGCCACTGTCTCAAGGAAAATTGGCGTATGGATACGGTCAATCCCCGCATTTTCAATCCAATACATTGGGCGACCAATACTGGGGTCTACCTGAAGCCCATAAATAAATACAGGAATAGCGACAATTAACCCGGCCAAGGGTCCCGCAATCCCGATATCAAACAGCATCTTGCGGTTGCGAAATGGACTCTTAATAAAAATAATTGCGCCCAAAGTGCCCAGCGACCCAAATAAGGGCAACGGTATGAAAAAGGGCAACGTCACTTTGACACCATGTAAACGTGCCGCAATATAGTGACCCATTTCATGTGTGCCCAAAATCAAAAGCAGGGGAACTGCGAATTGCCAACCACTCCGCACCACAAACTGCAATGTATTTTGACTATTCTTATCACCAATGGTCCGAAGCGCGGCTTCAATCGCTGGCCACCGATAACCATCGAGAAGTGAACCGGCCACGACGGTTGAGGCTAAGGTCAACAATAGCAATAACAGATGCACCCACCACGGCGCGCCAATATTCCGCGCTTGTAAAATACCTTCCGCAAATAGAATCTGCTCTTTGCCATGTTGACGTTGCAGATAAACGGTATAACCTTTACGTTCAGCATATTTGCTTAAGTCGTCGTAGATTTCACTCGCTGGAAATTTGAGTTTACCCTCAAATATCAACGCTTTTTGCTTTTTAACTTCCGCCGGATGATGATCTTCAATTTCCATCACGGCTTCAGCTTTGACACGAAATTTGTCATAGAGCCGATTTTGTCCTAGGCCTGATATAGGCGGCGGATTGGTTTCGGGTTTTAAAGGAACATGTTGCGGTGCTAGGGGGTCGCGTGATTCAGATAAGCTCATTAATAAACTTCTTTACTAGTTCAAATTCTCCATCCCCAAGGGTAAATCTAAAACCACAGTCTGCCAACGAAGAATTAGATAAGAAGATAGAATCAAGCCTAATCTTCCAGATAAACCACCCGAAACCCGACATTGCTAAACCGATAATGTGGATAGAAAAGATGGCGGAAATTGACGCGGAACCAATCAATATTCTCCACGCCCCACGCGCCACCGCGAATAATACGCCCTTGGTCGATATCTTCAAGATCACCATTAGTGGCTGTTTCGTATTCCGTCAAACACCATTCCCACACATTACCCACCATATCGACAACGCCAAATGAGCTAGCCCCGACATCCTCAAATTGGGTAACTTTGGTGGTAATTTCACCTGCGCTATACCGCGCTTTCCAATTCTCCCCGAGACTATGATTACAGCGCGCTTCATCCCATTCGTTTCCCCACGGATAAGTCAGTTTTTCTTCACCTTCTGCGGCACGTTGCCATTGTTGTTCGGTTGGTAAACTAATCTTCAAGTTGATTTTTTCAGATAGCCAGTTGCAAAACGCATATGCTTCGAGCCATGAGATATTCACCACCGGATGCTGGGGTTTTCGTAAGGATTGCCACGCGGGGAAGTCCCAATGAAGCGGCAGTGTAATCCCTTCTTTTTGACAATAATCCCAGCCGGATGTCGTCCAATACTCACTTTTTTGATAACCACCATCTTCAATAAATAGCGTATAGTGCTCCACTGTCACCGGATATTTCGCAATCTTGAATGCTGTTACATCAAAACTGCCTTTGTCGTCCGCCAAGATCACTTGCCCTGCTGGAATATCCACCCATGCAAATGGCTCCGGTATAGAAAATTCAGTTCTCATCATCATCTCACTCTCGCACTGACCTACATTATAGTTATGATCCTATGAAATCGATTCTGGGACAAGCAGATGGCATGAATACACGGTAAAATCTTTCGTGCGTTGCAAATTAACACCAGCCTGTTACAATATGCGCCGCCAATAGACAAAAAACTAAATTTTTGGAATGCATAAACCAATTTGATGGGCAAAATTTAACGATGACGAAATACACTCAACATATCCGTTCCACCCAAGATATGATCGACGGTGAATGGTGGAAAACACCAGAAGGCGTGGATGTGGCCTTTGATCCTCTCAAATTTCTCTATATTCCTGACCATATCTCGACCTATATTTCAGCTCAAATTGCGCGCCTAATCTACCGCTATCAAATCAATAACATCAGCACCAAAGAGCAAATTACCCATGCCGTCATGATTACGATGGGGGGGCTCTTACCCGGTGTGATGCTCTATGACCATTTAGCATGGACTCTCAACAAAAATATCCCGCCAATTAGCTTCGGGACATTTGGGATGAAATATTACGCCGGACCGGGTCAACCGCTCGAAAAACCTGAAATTACGCACCCTGTTTCCATTGATATCAAAGACAAAGTCGTGGCCATTGTCGAGGATTTAGTAGATTTAGGTGGCACCGCACGTTTTGTCAATCAATATTTGACGGAAGAACTGAAAGCACAGAAGACGATCCTCGTCGCTCCCTTCCTTAAAACCCGTGATATCGAAGACGAAATGGCCGTGATTCATTACGGTATTGTGCCCAAAGACACCTGGATTATTACGCCGCGCGAAAAAGTCGAAACGCTCATCAAGCGCGTCCCATTTTGGCGTGACAACGGCGCAACCATCGACGAATGCCGCCAAAACTTAGAGCGCATCGGTTATCCACCCTATCTCATTGATGTTTATCTGCGTCCGACTTATGAACGCGGCTGAAAAGATGCCTAAGCGGGTAAATTGACCACAAATTTAGCGCCTTCAGTCACATTTAACGCATGAATGGACCCGCCGTGTGCTTCCACAATGGCACGGGTAATGGCCAAGCCTAAACCTGTGCCACCTTTAGCGCGTTCACGGCTTTTATCAGCTTTATAGAATCGATTAAAAATATAAGGGAGATGTTCTGCTGGAATACCTTCCCCGTTATCTTCCACTATCAACTCTAATTGATGCCGATTATCGACTCCCGCCATAATTTTGATATGGCCACCCGATGGGGTATGGCGTAACGCATTCCCTAGTAAATTATGCAATACTTGGGTGATACGCTCGCGATCCAGTTGCAGAGCGGGCAGTTTTTCCCCAATTTCCACCTCTAACTGAATATGATGATCTTCCGCTAAGGGTTGGAAAGCGCCGACCGTATCTTGAATAACAGCATCTAAGACCACTGTTTCCCGATTGAGCTTCAAATCTTTGGCTTCGGCCTGCGCGAGTTCATGCAAATCATTAACCAAGCGTGCCAGTAAACGGGTTTGATCATAAACGCGCAAAATCTCTTGATAATTCAGTTCATAAACGCCATCTAGAATCGCCCGTAAATTGCCTTGTATGAGAGATAATGGCGTCCGTAATTCATGCGCCACATCTGCCACCATATTGCGCCGCAAAGTTTCAGCATGTTCCAGCGCCGCCGCCATTTCATTAAAGGCTTTAGCCACCCACTTGACTTCTAAGCTACCCCGCTCCGGCACACGCTTATTCAACGAATTCATATCAAAGGTGCGCACTTCATTGGCCAATTTATTTAATGGATGGGTCAATAGGTAGCTAATAATCAATGAAATAAGGAATGCCGTCACCACCCATATACCGACTTCAAGTCGTATGCTTGAATTGTAGATATCAACAGCATAATCATCATAATAGGAATCAGGTGCTAAGCTCAGTCCATCTAAAAGTAAAATATAACCTTGTGTTTCTCCATCAATAATCAACGGCTCTTCATGCACAATATAAAGTTCATCTAAAATATCAGATGGCGCGTGAAAGGTGTTATACAGCAACGCGTCATCAAAATCGTAAATCGCTACACACAAGCTATCGACACCCCAAAAAATTTCATAATCAAGGCGAACACGACTTTCTACTAAATAATCTTCCAACCCATCCCATGTCTGATTGGTCGCATAATAATCTGTAATTTCATTTCGTAAACCATCTGAACGCTGTAAATCTTCGACTGAGCCATCCCGAATTTCATCAATATTGTAGAGAAATTCTGCATTCAATTCTTCAAACGCATACATATTGATGAGACCCGCCACAAAAAATGCAATTGCTAAGCGTATCCACAAGCGATTCATATGTTAATTTCCTTCTAAACGGTATC
>JBNLCD010000410.1:0-5459 GCA_050303635.1 Anaerolineae bacterium | reverse complement strand
TCTCCGTCTAGTCTTAATGATTGGACGTATCGGTCTCGCCATTTTGGGAGTGGTATCGTTCTTTTATGTCTCGTCGGCAATTATTTTCTATCGCCAAGCGGCGGAAGCGATCGACTCGCTAACAACAGAACAATTTTCGCAAGCCTATCTTTATACCACCGGAGAATTGCCAGGTAGTCAGGGGATTATCCATACTGACTTCGCCGCCCAAATGATGTTCTTCCCTCAATTGGTTATGGTTACAACGGGAGCTGTTCTGCTCTTTGTAGCGTATCAATTATGGACGGGAGCTCGTCACCGAGAAACCACACTTGGCATGGCTGGCAATATTTTTGTGGCTGTCGGGTTGATGGTTGGCGGTTGGTTACTCATTAGTGAATTACCGGCTGTCTTTACCGTGGCAGGAAGTGATGCGCTGGCCGTACGAGATGCACTGGCCCGTACCGCGATTTTCAGCTTTGGAACAATTCCGCCACAATTGATGTTAGGCTTGGCATTGGCTTATCTGCTATTTTATGAAGTTGAATACGGTAAAGGTATCTATCGCCTCATCTATTTCATGCCCTATATTACACCGCGCGTGGCTACAGCAACAATCTTTACAGTGATTTTCAGTCTCGAAGCAACCGGGCTCGCGAATCAAGCACTGGGTGTGTTTGGGATTGAACCATTACTCTGGCTCAAAGAACCCAATGGGATTGTTCAGGTAATCTATGAAATTCTCGGGGGCGACTCGCGTCATGTTCCTACAATTTTTGAAGGTCCGACCCTCGCCATTACAACCGTAATTTTGTTTAATGTCTGGGTTTATGCTGGCTATAATGCTGTCATCTTCTTAGCTGGTTTAGGGTCGATTCCGGGCGAACTTTATGAAGCGGCGAAGGTCGATGGGGCTGGGCGTTGGCCGGCCTTCCGACATATCACGTTCCCGCTCCTGTCTCCAGTTACTTTCTTCTTGAGTATGTTGTCCTTAATTGGTACATTCCGCGCCTTTGGCAGTATTTATGTTTTGCAATCCCAAGCGGCTGGTCAAGAAGTTGATACATTAACGGTTCGCATTTTTGAAGAATATCGTCGGGCAAGCAATCCGGGTTACGGTGCGTCACTTGCCTTCATTTTGTTTGGGGTAATTGTATTATTGACTGTTACCCAAAATAGACTAGCAAAGGATCGAGTTTTCTATGGCTAGAACACGAACTGCGCCTAGTATGGAACTTACCAATAAAAAGAAAAAGGAAGACGTGCGTGTTGATAGCATCCCCCGCCGTCCGGGGATTCGTTTTCCATTGGTGAAAGTTCTTATCTACGTTGTCATCACCTTCGGCGCTATCTTATTTATGATGCCCTTCTTGTGGATGTTGACGACATCGATGATGACGCCCAATGAAATTGCACGCGGGGCATTTGTGCCCCGTTCAGGCCTCATTGGCCTCACTGCGATTAGTGACCAAGATTTAGAACGGCCAATGGTTGAATTCTTGTATGCTGATGCGGAAGTTGATTTTAATGGGGTCGCCATCACGATTAATTATGATACCCATCCTGATGGCGGTACATTTGATGTCTATATAGATGGCCAATTCTTTGGTTCGGTAAATACTTACAGTAAAACGTCCACTACAGGTAATCAATTTGTCGTTGATTCCTATCCAGAAGTTCAAACACTGACTAATAGCCAAACTATCAGGCTCCCCGATGATAAACACACCCTGCATCTGGTTTATAACAACGACGCAAGTCAGGGTGATAAACTGTATATCAATCAAGTAATTGTGGTTGATGGTGATGGTGCAGAAACTGTTATCTCATCTGGCGCATCTGACTTTGAGATTAAGAAAGGCTTCTGGGAAGCTTTTACGACTAACGAAAATGGTGATTTGCATTCCGTTGTATGGGATGAAGACAATGAAATATGGCTCGGTGGTGGTGTTGAGATTGATGCTAGCCAAGTTGTGCAACGTTCAACTAACCTCGGATTTCCTAGCTATTTTGAACAATGTTGCTATCGCACCATCAATTCTTCAACCGAATCACAAGGCTATAATCACGAAGAATATATCAGCCAAAAACGTCCGAGTGGTGGTCATGCCCTTTGGACACCGCCGCTAACGGGTCAAACATATGTGGTAACAGGTAGTGCCTCGAACTATTTCCGGGTTTGGAAAGATGGTAATTTTGCGGAATATTTTGTTAATTCAATTATCATTACGCTGATTACATTGATTGGTCAAACCTTATTCTCCATTATGGCGGCTTATGCCTTTGCCAAGATGAAGTTCCCTGGCAAAAATGTGGTGTTTGGCATCTTCTTGTTGACGATCTTCATTCCTACAATGGTGACGCTTATCCCGAATGTGTTAACCGTGACCTCGATTAGTCAGCGATCCGTTGAAATCATGACTGACATCAACGATTTCCTTGGATTCACATTGATGAAACCCGAAAGCGCCGCATGGATTAATAACTGGCCGGCGCTAACCATCCCATTCTTAGCCAGCACATTTAGCATTTTCCTTCTCCGACAGTTCTTTATTCAAGTGCCGGATGAACTCTGGGATGCGGCGCAAATTGACGGGGCTGGTCACATTCGGTATTTGTTCCGCATTGTTGTTCCTATTTCACGGGCGGCTATTACAACCGTCGTCTCGTTTGGGTTCATCTTTATGTGGGATGCATTAGAATGGCCATTGCTGGTAACCAGTGATGAGTCATGGCGACCGATTGCGGTCGGTCTTTATGACTATCGAAATGATGAGGGTGCCCGTCCCAATCTTCTGATGGCGGCGGCTATGATTGCTTTGTTTCCCGTAATTATCATCTATTTCTTGGCTCAAAAGCAATTCACCGAAGGTATTGCAACATCAGGTCTTAAGGGCTAATTCCCAAGTCTAAAATTGTGAAACTAGTTATAACAGAGTAAGTCTTCCCGACTTGCTCTGTTTTTGTAACTATCTTGCTTATGTTATCGGCTATGCTATGATAGTTTTTTTAATCTGTCATATGGATAATATATGAGTGCGCAACCGTCCTCGGATGATTTTGAAATAAATCCAACAAGTTTAGCGTCAGACACCCAAAAAATTGCATCGAGCGCCAGTCTTTATATTGGTGGAGGAATGGTGGGTCGTGCTTTTGTTGTTCTCAGTCAGATTTTCATGGCACGCGTTCTGACCCTAGAAGCTTTTGGTTTATATTCATTGGGCTGGACAATCTTGCGTATTTTGAATGTCATTACGATTTTTGGCATGCCGATTGGTATACTTCGCTTTGGTACTCCATTCTATAAAGAACAAGATTTTTCTGGTCTGAAGAATATTTTAGTTCAAGCGTTTACTATCACATTGGTTGGGAGCACATTCATTTCAGCCATTATCATGTTTTCTGCAGGCTGGATTAGTAAAGAAATATTTAAGGAGCCTGATTTTACACCCATCCTAAGTATCTTTGCTTTGGGTATTCCATTTTCAGCACTACTCACCGTTTCCTCTGCAACAACGCGCCTAACTCAACAAACACGCTATGATGTCCTTAGTGAGCAATTCGGGCGACCGTTCATTCACCTCTGTCTGACACTAGCCTTTTATGGTATCGGTTTTCGATTAATGGGATTTGCGGGGGCGGCGGCAGTTTCGTTTGCATTTTCTTTTTGCCTCAATCTTTATTTTATCTACCGTCTTTTCCCAGATGTCATAAAAGCCAAGCGCACGGCTGGGTTCTTTAATCGCGAATTACTGACTCTTTCTATTCCGGCTACCATGATTGGCACAGTTAATTTTATTAATTCACGCATTGATCGTGTGATGCTAGGTTCTTTAACAGTTGCCGAGGATGTGGCTATTTATCAGGCTGTTTCGCAAATTGTGATTGTTTTTCTAATTATTCAATTAGCCTTTATTGCAATAATTTCGCCATTGATTGCTGAATCATTTCATACTGGTGAAATGAAACGCCTCCAACAAATTTATCTTATGGCTAACAAATGGTCCCTTTACTTGGGCTTCCCCCTTCTTAGTCTCATCTTATTAGCACCAAACGCAATTATTGTGTTGCTATTTGGTGAAAAATACGCTGGTAACAGCACTATTCTTATTATTTTAGCATTGGCCGAAGTCTTTAACTTATCAACAGGCGCGGTTGGTTCAATCATGTTTATGGCAGGTCGCGAGCGGCGCTATTTATGGATTAGTCTAACAGCATTTACTTCCAATATTTTGTTGAATATTTTCTTGATTCCTCTCTGGGGGATTAATGGAGCGGCGGTAGCAACCAGCATCGGAACTATTATTCTTTTTAGCGTTTCTATCATTGATATTAAACGTGCGTTAAATTTATTTCCTTATGACAAACGATTCATAAAAGGAATTGTTGCAATTAGTGTTGCTTCGCTGGTCGGATATATATTAGGAAATATGTTTAGCTTGGCACCTTTCCTAGAAATTGGACTAATGGGGGTCGCAATTGTTACTGTTTATCTTATAATTCTATTTCTGTTAGGTTTAGATGAAGAAGATTATATTTTTATGCAGGTTATCCGCCTACCTCATAAAAAATAATGATAAGCTATCATGTCAGGAATTTACACGAATAAACTTGAGATATATGGATAATGAAACAGATTTATGTTGTAGGTAATAGTCGAAGTGGCACCACTTTAACATCGAGAATATTAGGTAAACATTCGCAGATTTTTAGTTTTTTAGAACTTCATTTTTTTGAGGAAGTATGGCTACCTCAAATGCCTCCGCCAATTCTCACTAAAGATCAATCGTTAGAATTGCTGGGAAAATTAATTACAACGCAAAAAGATGGTTATTATGTCGCCAAAAACCCTGCTATCTATCGTGAAGAAGCCGCTCAGATACTTCAACAACTCGAAGGCGAACTAACACCGCCTACATTATTCGAATTATTCTTATCTTATATGACGCATCAAGAAAATAAACAGATTGCTTGTACCCAGACCCCACGGAATTTGTACTATATAAAAGATATTTTAGAATTTTATCCAGATACTTACGTTATTAATTTAATTCGTGATGGGCGAGACGTTGTACTTTCACAAAAAAACAAATGGCGTGAAATATATAGTGATACACCACCGCCCTTGCGTGAAACCATTCGCCGTTGGACAAACTACCATCCAATAACCATCAGTTTGCTCTGGAATTCGGCTATAAAAGAAATTGAATCTTATCAAGATCATCCACGTGTCTTGACGGTATATTTTGAAAGATTGGTTTCTCAGCCAGAAGAGCAAATCAATGCCATTTGCGATTTCTTGGGAATTGAAATGGAGCCAAACCTCTTAGATATTGAACACCGTGGATCGTCCTTTGATCGGGATAATCCTAATGCTAGAGGAATGAACAAACGCACAATAGCACGTTGGCGTAACCATTTATCGATTGATGTTTGGCTTACTCAATGGATAAGTGGAAAGAATTTGAAAAACCATGGTT
>JBNLCD010000409.1:0-5463 GCA_050303635.1 Anaerolineae bacterium | reverse complement strand
CTGACGGTACTTGGAGGGAGATTCTGCCATGAACGATAAAATTCTGTCATTTTATACCCAACACAGTCCGCTGACTGATCCGGGCCAACATGCCAATCTTTATGATGATTTGCCAGATGATATTCCATCTTTGGTCAAAGTGGTGCAAGGCCTGTTGATTCCACCGTATCATCATATTTTAGCCTTACACAAACTCTGGCCACAGGATATCCAAAATGCTGGATTTGGCATCCGTCGCATGGAAGATACAATCACCCGCCTCCATTCGATTCACGATGCGCCACTGCAAGAACCACGCCCCGCTTCCCAACGTCTCGGCGTGAACTGTCGTAATTTTGCGACTCTTTTAGTATCAATCTTGCGTCATAAAAATATTCCGGCTCGGGTGCGGGTTGGTTTTGCGGGCTATCTTGGCGGCAAACTAAACTATGAACATCGGATTACCGAGTACTGGGATACTTCTACTCAACGTTGGATATTGGTTGATGCGTGGATTGACGAATTGCAGAAAAAGGCGCGGCGCTTGCAGTTTGATGCGTTAGATATTCAAGCCGATGATCCATTTTATTTATCCGGTGATGTTTGGCAAAAAACCCGCCAAAATAAACTGAATCCGGCTCAATTTGGCGATAGTGACACCGAGATTGGAATGCCCATGATTCGCTATGCGTTGTTACATGATTTTGATGCCCTCAATAAATTGGAAGTATTGGGTTGTGATGCGTGGGGAATCTTGAGCGAAAAAGATGAAGCTAGTTTGATGGCGCGCGAGCTGGATTATCTGGACCAAGTCGCCACTTTCACGGCTGATATTGATCAATATTTCGCCCAGCTTCTCGATCTTCATCTAAACACAACCTATGGGCAAGAAGTGCGCCAAAAAGCTCACACATTAGGTTTGGCGGAAGGTTAAGACAACTTTTAGGACGGTTTGTTGAATCCACCAGCATCCGCTAAACTTAAGGAAATGGAGGAGCATTTTTTTAACATACAAAAAATTTTATGATTATGACAATCAAAAAACCTTTAAATCCAAATGTTCTACGTTTAGCCGAAAAACTTTTTAGTTCCCAAGGCTTTACGAATGTCAGTCTCGCTGAAATCGCCGATGTCGCCCATATGTCCGTTGAGGATATGATTTTAAACAAAGACGGTCTGCTCTGGATGAGCGCGTTAGGTATTGCTGATGCCTTTCAACAAGCATTGGAAGATGTGCTGGCTGTGCCGCGTCCCATTGACGATCGTTTACGTTATGCTATTGTCGCCCATATTCAAGTCATTGTCCGTAATTTGGATGCGGCCAATGTCTATATGCATGAATGGCGCTATCTTTCGCAGGAACGCCGCGTGCGTTATCTGGCCCGTCGCGATAAATATGAGGCGGGTTTCCGTGAAATTATCCGCGAAGGCATCCATGCCGGCATCTTCTCGCCCATTGATGAGAAATTTGTGACATTAACATTATTGAGTAGCCTAAATTGGGTGAGCCAATGGTATCGGCCAAGTGGGACGATGACCCCGGAGGAAATTGCGCGAAATCTCAGCGATTTAATCCTCAATGGCTTATATCGACATGTCTAATGCAGAGTTTTAAAAGGAGCGCGTTGGTGAATTCATCAGCGCGCTTCCTATATTCTTCTCACATTGATATGCTACACTAGTTATGATTTATAATCTGTTTTAAGATATGACTTTGAAATTAAAGCACAGTGTCTAACCCATTTTTTAACTATCATTCGCTAAAATTAGTCTGAGGTAACCCCCATGACCCAAGCTGTTCAACATCCGGCGCTAACGCAAGAAGATGATCCGGAACAATTGGCACTTTTTGAGGCTAAAATCGCGCGCAACGAGAAAATCGAAGCCACCGATTGGATGCCGGCCAAATATCGTAAACAACTCATCCGCATGATTCAAAATCACGGCAATAGCGAAATTGTCGGCGCGTTGCCGGAACGCACCTGGATTCCACATGCGCCCACCTTTAAGCGTAAACTCGCGTTGACCGCCAAGGTACAAGACGAAGTCGGGCACGCCCAATTGCTCTACCGCGCCGCTGAAACGCTCGGCAAGCCCCGTGAGCAAATTATCGAAGAATTGCTCGATGGTACCGCCAAATACTCGAATGTATTCAATTATCCGGCTGAAACATGGGCCGACGTCGGCATTATTGCGTGGCTCATTGATGCCGCCGCCATTATCCGTCAACTGCTCCTGCGGGAAGGCTCCTATGGTCCTTATAGTCGGGCCTTGGAACGCATCTGCTACGAAGAAAGTTTCCACCTCAAGCATGGTCATGATATTTGTGTGACGATGGCTTTAGGCACACCCAAGCAAAAAGAGATGTTGCAAGAAGCGCTTAATCGGTGGTGGGAACCCATTATGGGCTTTTTCGGTCCACCCGATAACGCCAGCGTCCACACCTCAACCTTGATGCGGTGGCGCATTAAGCTCAAGACCAATGACGAAATTCGTCAGGAATTCCTTGAGCAATATGTCCCGAAAATTTGGGAAATTGGCCTGACCATTCCTGACCCTGAACTCCGTAAGGATCAAGCCACAGGTAAATGGGTTTATACCGAACCCGATTGGGATAATTTTTTTGCGGTGATTAAAGGTGATGGTCCCTGCAACAAAGAACGCATCGAAACCCGTCGTCTGGCGCATGAAGAAGGGGCTTGGGTGCGGCGAGCCCTCGAAGCCGCTGACGAAGGTCGCCCCATTCCAGTGCAATAAAGGCAAAAGAGTTTTTCAAGCTTTTGAAAAAGCTTGACCAAAACTTTTATCTTAAAGTTTTTTGGCGTCACCTTTTTTACAAAAAAGGTGACAGGTTTTTAATAAAAAGTAAGTAGGCAAGAAATACCTA
Source organism: Anaerolineae bacterium (assembly GCA_050303635.1). Taxonomy (GTDB): domain Bacteria; phylum Chloroflexota; class Anaerolineae; order Aggregatilineales; family J027; genus JAKEEQ01. The sequence continues at coordinate 2,597 of JBNLCD010000409.1, read as the reverse complement.
ATGACTGAAAAAAAAGATACCCAATGGATTACATGGGAAGTCTTTCATCAGGCGAAACGCGGCGCGGCTCATATTCATGTGGGCAGTGTCCATGCGCCCGATGCTGAGATGGCCATTTTGATGGCTAAAGAGCAGTTTGCGCGTCGGCAAGCATGTGTGAATTTATGGGTTGTCCCCAGCCATGCCATTCACGCGACCGCCTATGAAGATGATGACATGTTCGAACACGGCACCGACAAGACCTATCGCGAAGCTTTTGGCTATCGCGTGCGGGATCGGATTCGGGCCGCCCAAGCTGAAGAAATAGCTGATAAAGAGGATTAAAACAACCCCCATGAGTAGTGAAACCAACGCCGCCCTGATCGATTTACTCTATCGGTTGGCGGACGATGAATTAATGATTGGCCACCGCAATTCCGAATGGACAGGTGTGGCCCCGATTTTAGAAGAAGATATTGCGTTTTCGAGCATGGCGCAAGATGAACTCGGTCATGCGCAAGTCTATTACACCCTGTTGCACGAGCATTTTGATCAGGATATCCCCGACCGCTTAGCTTTTTTGCGCGATCCGGCTGAATTTCGGAATGCGCAATTCACCAGTTTGCCGCGCAAAGATTGGGCCCGCTCGATCATGCGCCAATTCTTATATGATGCCGCTGAACATGTGCGCTTAGAAGCTTATATTGAACATCCCTTTGAACCCTTGGCCCAAGTTGCGCGTAAAATAGTCGGTGAAGAAAAATATCATTTTCTTCATGGCAAAATGTGGTTAACGCGCTTAGGACAAGGTACCGAAGAAAGCAATCAATTCATGCAAATGGCGCTCGATGAACTCTGGCCCTATGCCCTTGGTTTATTCGAAACGCCGCAAGTTGATCAAGATGATCCGTTCAGTGAAGCGCATCTCCAACAAGCATGGCTCAATACGGTATACCCACTGCTTCATGCGGCGAACTTACAGGTTCCGGCGGAAGAAGTGGCTGGTCAATGGCAAACCTCCATCATTGGCGCTACAACGCGCTATGCGGAGCCGTCCGAAGATCGAATTGAGCTCTTAGAGGCGATGCAACAGGTGTACCGACTAGACCCCACCGCCAACTGGTAAGGAGGGCTTATGTCCAAAACACTCACTGAAAACCAAATTTGGGAAATCTTAGACACCGTGCCTGATCCGGAAATCCCCGTCGTCTCGATGGTGGACTTGGGCATTATCCAAACCGTGCAACTGACGGAAACGGGCGATGCTCATATTCAAATGACGCCGACCTTTTCCGGTTGCCCCGCGCTTGAAATGATGCAAGATAATGTGCGCGAAGCCTTGGTTAACGCCGGTCTAGAAAATGTCGAGATTGAGATTGTGCTCGACCCACCGTGGACAAGTGATCGCATTAGCGACAAAGGTCGGCAAAAAATGGCGGAATTTGGCATTGCGCCGCCGCAGAAGATTCAGGGACGCGATTCGGGTGCCGTCATCATGTTTTTAGATGAAGTGGCCTGTCCATTCTGTCAATCGAAAAAGACAAAAATGGAAAATCCCTTTGGACCGACCCTCTGCCGCGCCATTTATTACTGTAACGATTGCAAACAGGCGTTTGAATTGTTCAAGCCGTTATAGCTACACCTTGCCCAAACACATCTAAATTTGGAATAGGGAGCTAAGAAAATGAGTTCTGCCAAACAACCGATCTCGCCGACGGCGGATGATATGCAGGGTATTCAAGAAGCTCTCGATCATTATTTACGGGGGCACGCCACAGGTGATTCTGCCCATATGCGCAATGCCTTTTTGCCAACTGCCCACATCGAAGGCATACGCAACGGAAATTTTACCTCATGGACGGTTGATGAATATTGCGGCTTGTTTAAAGGCGAACCTGCGCCTGATGAAGCAGATCGTAAACGCACCGTGGATACCATTGATATCACCGGCACCGCGGCCACAGCACGAGCGACGCTAATCCACGGGAATGCCCGTTTTACGGATTATTTCGTTTTGCTCAAGGTTGATGATGCGTGGAAAATCGCTAACAAAGTTTATCACGCCGAGCGCGGTTAATTTTGAAAATAACATCTGGAGTAGGGCCACGGCATGCCGTGGCCTTTTTATTGCATCTTGTTTACCGTAATTGACGGTGATAGATCGCCGCATACAGTCTCGAATTGTTGAAGAGTTACATAGAGTTTTATATATAACTTGAGTGTCCAAATCCAACTCAAAACAATTTTCTAGTTGTTAATCATCTTTCACGCAATCATATGAAATATAATCTTCCGATAAAAATCCAAAATCACCATTTATCGTTAAATCTGGATAAGTGACTTCGAAATTTCCTGTTACACGAGAATGATTCTCCCCTGTATCCGGCAAATTATCAAAAATAACAAAGCCGGAAATCATCTCATCATGATCGAATTGATACCTTTTATTTTCATCAAAGATGACTGAAAAGAACTTAACATTGCCCGCAGTTACAGAATATTTCTTGTTTGTCTCAATCAAACTCAATATCCGTATTGTGATATGGTTAGTTCTGGTTTCTAGCTGAACTCGCCCTTCTGATGAAGACCAACATAAAAACCTGCCGCGATCACCTGTA
>JBNLCD010000408.1:0-5475 GCA_050303635.1 Anaerolineae bacterium | reverse complement strand
TGATTATGTCTGCTTTGGCCAATGCTGAAGAAAACTACGAACTGAATCGTCAAGACTTGTTTGTGGCAAAAATTCATGCCGATGAAGGTCCTCGTCAGCGTCGTTACAAAGCCGGGGCTCGTGGTCGCTATAAGCCGCGTGTAAAGCCCTCGTCTCATGTAGCGGTCATTTTACGTGAGTACGAAGAGTAGGAGTGGAGTAATCTATGGGGCGTAAAGTCCATCCTGTCGGAATGCGGTTAAAGATCAACCGCGATTGGGATGCCCGTTGGTATGCGGAAGGGTCTAACTATCGTGAATTATTACACGAAGACTTCAAGCTACGCCAACACATCGAAAAAGAACTGGCACGGGCCGGTGTAGCAAATATCGAAATCGAACGCTACCCGAACAGTGTCCAAATTACTATCTTCACCGCTAAACCAGGGATTGTGATCGGGCGTAAGGGCGAAAGTGTCCAAAAATTGCGTCAAGATTTGCAAAATATCGCTGGCGAAGACACCAAGGTGAAGGTTGAAGTTGAAGAAGTCACCAAGCCTGATCTCGACTCGACCTTGGTTGCCCAAAATATCGTGGGTCAACTCGAACGTCGGATTGGCCACAGTCGTGCCATGAAGCGCGCCATTCAACAAGCCATGCGTCAAGGTGCCAAAGGTATCCGGATTGCTGTGTCTGGTCGTTTGGGCGGGGCTGAAATGGCTCGTCGTGAATGGATGGTGGAAGGTCGTGTGCCTCGCAACACCTTGCGGAGCGATATCGACTATGGAACCGCTGAAGCGTCAACCACTTTTGGACGGATTGGCGTAAAAGTCTGGATTTATAAAGGCGATGTTTTGGATTATCATGGTACGTCGCGTAAAAAAGAAGAAGCTTATAACAGCTAGCGAGTAGCCCAGACTTGCTCGCCAGCAGAGGAGTTTAATTAGCAATGTTGATGCCAAAGCGTGTCAAGTACCGCAAACAATTTCGCGGTCGCATGAAGGGCAAGGCACACCGCGGAAATACCGTGCAGTTTGGCGATTATGGCTTGATGGCTGTTGAACCCTTTTGGATGAACAGCCGCCAAATCGAAGCCTGTCGTCGGGCGATCACACGGCACCTGCGTCGTCGTGGGCGCGTCTGGATTCGTGTATTCCCAGACAAGCCTGTTACCGCTAAGCCGGCCGAAACCCGTATGGGTAAAGGTAAGGGTTCAGTGGACCACTGGGTAGCAGTTGTTAAACCGGGACGTATTCTCTTTGAATTGCGTGCCGCCAACCCAGAAGTGGCCAAAGAAGCACTCTTGCGCGCCGCCTATAAGTTGCCTATTAAGACTAAAATTGTTGCTCGGATTGATCCAATCTCGGGTAAGGAGGTCAACTAATGGCAATTGCAAGCGAAATTCGTGAAATGTCTGATGCTGAAATTTTAGCGGCATTGGATACGGCGAAAGCAGAACTCTTTAACTTGCGCTTCCAACTTTCCTACGGGGCGCTGGCAAATCCCAACCGGATGAGTGAAGTCCGCAAAGATATTGCCCGTTACAAGACGGTTTTGCGCGAACGTCAGCTCGCCGCCGAAGTACTAAATCAGGAGCGTGACTAATGCCCAACAATCGTCGCCGCTTACAAGGAACAGTCGTAAGCAACAAAATGGATAAGACGGTCAAAGTGCAAGTGGATAGTATGCATTCACACCCACTTTACGGCAAAATTATCCGCACCAGCAAAAACTTCATGGCGCACGACGAATCCAACACTCTCCAAATTGGGGATGTAGTCAAGATTGTCGAAAGTCGCCCGTTAAGCAAGCATAAGCGCTGGGTAGTTGAAGAAATTGTAGAACAGGCCAACCCATTGCCTGCATTACCGGGAGATGAAGATAATGATTCAAACTGAGTCTCGCCTGAAAGTCGCTGATAATACTGGCGCACGGGAAATCTTGGTAATTCGTGTGCTTGGTGGGTCAGTGCGTCGTTATGGAACGGTCGGGGATATCGTGGTTGGCACGGTTAAATCCGCCGCTCCGCAAGGGAATGTCAAGAAAAGCGAAATCGTGCGTGCGGTCATCGTTCGTACCGCTAAAGAATATCGTCGGGCTGACGGTAGCTACATCAAATTTGATGATAACGCCGCTGTCATTTTGAAGGCAGAAGGTACTGATCCACAAGGAACCCGTATCTTTGGCCCAGTCGCTCGCGAATTGCGCGAAAAGGGCTTTATGAAGATTGTCTCATTAGCCCCTGAAACTCTGTAATTGGGTTTATAAAGCTAATAGAGGCGATAGTAGAGGTTTACGATGCAACGTATTAAAACTGGAGATACCGTTCAGGTTATCGCTGGCAAAGACAAGGGTGCTGTGGGGAAAGTTCTCCGCGTTAACCCTAAGAAAAATCGAGTTGTCGTCGAACGGGTCAACATCGTGAAGAAGCACCAACGGGCGCAACAAGCAGGGAATTCACAAACGCAAGCGGGTATTGTTGAATACGAAGGCGAAATCAGCCTTTCCAACATCATGCCAATTTGCCCGAACTGTGAAAAACCCACCCGGATTGGCTTCCGTGATATGGATGGCACTAAAGTTCGTATCTGTCGCAAATGCGATGGCGACCTCGACTAGACACATAGAGGAAAAGAAGCATGACTCAACGTCTAAAGGAAGTGTATAAGGGCGAAATCGTTCAAACACTCCTTGAAGAATTCAAATATGACAACGTGATGCAAGTTCCTAAGGTCACGAAAGTCGTCATCAATGTTGGTGTCGGTGAAGCTTTGGATAATTCACGTGCGCTTGATGCAACCGTCGAAGACATCACAAAGATCACGGGTCAACAACCGATTATCACCCGCGCCAAGAAAAGCGTTGCTAACTTTAAGCTTCGTGAAGGCCGTGGGATTGGGGTAAAAGTCACTTTGCGTGGTGAACGCATGTGGGCTTTCTTGGATCAATTAGTGAACTTAGCGCTCCCTCGTACACGGGACTTCCGTGGGATTAGCGCCAATTCATTCGATGGCCGTGGAAACTACACACTGGGTTTGCGTGACCAATTGATCTTCCCCATCATTGAGTACGACAAAATCGACAAATTGCGTGGTATGGAAATTACGGTTGTAACTTCCGCGCAAACGGATGAAGAAGGTCGCCGCTTGCTCAAATTGCTCGGCTTCCCCTTCCAAGAAAACTAAGAGAGGGCTGATAAATGGCTAAAAGATCAATGACCGCCCGCGAAACCAAGCGTAAGCATAAGGTTCGTGTGCGTAACCGATGCCAATATCGTGATCCTAATTCAGGCAAGATATGTGGTCGTCCACGCGGCTATATGCGCCGTTTCGGCTTATGCCGCATCCACTTCCGTGAACTCGCGTTACAGGGCAAAATTCCCGGTGTCGTGAAGTCTAGCTGGTAGGGTCCGTAGGAGAAAAACACTATCATGGTAAACGATCCGATTGCAGATATGTTAACTCGTATCCGGAATGCGATTACAGCGCGTCATACGGAAACTGTTGTTCCGTACAGCAAGCTGAAAGAGCAAATGGCACGAGTTCTGCTTGAAGAAGGCTACATCTCAGGCTACAACATCGTAGAAGGTACGCCTTTTAATACAATCAATATCAAATTGAAATACTTCGGTAAGCGTCGCGAACGCCGTTCTGTTATTACAGGCTTGAAGCGGATTAGCAAACCCGGTCGTCGTATCTACGTCGGCAAGCATGAAATTCCGTGGGTATTGAGTGGGATGGGTGTTGCCATCTTGACCACCAACCAAGGTCTAATGACAGGTCAAAGCGCTCGACGCAAGGGTATCGGCGGAGAAGTCCTCTGTTACGTTTGGTAGGCAACGGATTGCATTAACATGGCATAAATGGCGCGGGTTTCAATCTCTGGTCGAGGCAATGTGCGCACCAGATAGCAGATTGCTTGGAACAGAGGTTGAATCCCCACCCGCCGTGTTAATCGCGATTACGGCCACCCTATCGTACGTATAACGATGGATTGAATTAGATAAGGAAGACAATAAGGTGTCTCGTATCGGCAAACAACCTATCCCCGTCCCGAATGGGGTCAAGGTTAACATCAAGAAAAATGAAGTGACGGTTAAAGGTCCCAAAGGCGAATTAAGCCGACTCTTTAATCCGGACATCAAAATTGAAGAAAAAGACGGCGAACTCGTCGTTACCCGTCCAACAGATATGCGTCATCACCGTTCCTTGCATGGCTTAACCCGTGCACTTGTGAGCAACATGGTGGTAGGTGTATCAGAAGGTTTCACCAAGAAACTTATCATCTCTGGTGTTGGTTATCGCGCTGAAGTCGATGGCAAGGACCTCAAGTTATACTTGGGTTTCTCCCACGATGTGATTATCGCAGGTACAGATGATTATGCATTTGAAGTTCCCAAGGATTCCCGTGGGACCCAAATCATTATCACCGGAACTGATAAGCAAAAAGTTGGGCAAATTGCGGCTGAAATTCGCAAGTTGCGTCCCCCAGAACCCTACAAGGGTAAGGGTATTACGTACGAAGGCGAAATTATCCGCCGCAAAGCTGGTAAGACGGCGAAATAGCGAGGATAATATAGAACAATGGCTAATAAATCTCGGAATGAACAACGCAAGCGCCGTCATCGTCGCGTGCGGGCGAAAATTACAGGTACAACTGAACGTCCGCGCTTGAACGTATACCGGAGCTTGGAAAACATCTATGCCCAAGTGATTGATGACACCCAGGGCCACACGTTGCTATCAGCGTCAACCATTGACAAAGAAATTGCCGCCAAAGCGCAAGACTTAAATGGCCTTGAAGCGGCAAAACTCGTTGGCAAGACTGTTGCTGAACGCGCTAAAGCGGCTGGTATTGATACCGTCGTCTTCGATCGTGGTGGTTTCCGCTATCATGGCCGTATCAAGGCTCTCGCCGATGCGGCACGTGAAGCCGGGCTAGAGTTCTAAGCAGATTGCAGGAGCAAATAATACAATCATGGCTAAACAACAAGAACAAAAGCAACGGCGTTCACGCCGCGAGGAACAAGAACGCGACGAATTCGATGAACGCGTAATCGACATCACCCGCGTGGCCAAAGTGGTTAAAGGTGGGCGTACTTTCGCCTTCCGGACCGTGGTCGTCGTTGGTGATGGTAAAGGTAATGTCGGTTTAGGCATTGGTAAAGCCCGTGGCGTACCCGATTCAATCCGTAAAGGGACTGAAAAAGCACGCCGCAATATGACCAAAGTTGGTCTTTCCCGTTCAACAATTCCACACCCGGTAGAAGGCCGTCATGGTGGCGCTCGCGTTATCTTGAAGCCAGCTTCTCCCGGTACCGGTGTTATTGCGGGTGGTGCTGTCCGTGCCGTTCTCGAAGTTGTCGGTATCCGTAACATTCTCAGCAAGAGCATGGGGAGTGCTAACATTTTGAATGTGGCCTTCGCGACCATGGACGCTTTGCAACAATTGCAAGACGTTGACATGTTAGCAACCATGCGCGGCAAGGATGTTGAAG
>JBNLCD010000407.1:0-5481 GCA_050303635.1 Anaerolineae bacterium | reverse complement strand
GGCATCCAAATCCAGCGCCAAACTAATTGCCGACGATGTAAGAATAACCCAATGAAGCCGACCGTCAATAAAACGCCAGAAAAAACAAGAAATGTGCGCGTTGTGCCGACCGTTGGAATGAGTATCAAGACAGGCAAAAATGTACCAATAAAACTGCCGATGGTACTGAGGGCATAGATATTGCCGCTTGTTTTACCGGCATCCGCGCGCTCAGACATAGCCAAACGGATGGCAAAAGGTGAAACACAGCCCAAGAGCGTCACGGGCACCGAGAAAAGAACCAGTACCCCCCCAAATGATCCAATGGCTAAACCCGCTTCAATATCAGAAACCGCACTCGCCGCAAAGCGTAACACTGGACGGGCGACCAAGGGCACAACGCCGCTTAAGAATGCGCCCCATATAATAATCTGATAAAAGATGGTATATGACGGTGAACGATCCGCCCACCGTCCGCCAATGGTGTAGCCGACTGTCAGATAGATTAACATGAGACCGATAATATTCGCCCACACCAGATTGCTGGTTCCAAAGATATTGCCGAGTAAGCGTGAAGCTGACAATTCAATAGCTAGCGTTGTCATACCACTAAAGAAAACAGCCACATACAGATAACGATTTTGCCAGATGGTTGGCGTGGGTTGATCAGTCATTGAATTCCATATCACAGCATACGGTGGATAAGCCTCCGCATTGTAGCGATAAAATAATCTGCTACTCAAGCCTGAAAACTTGAATAAGCCCTAGTGACCCTGTTGATATTGTTGCCATAACTGATAAGCACTGAAGCTATAGAGTACAGTCAGGATGATGGTTATCGGCAACAAAGCGGTCGTGGGTGTATCGAGAAAGAAGAGGCTCAACTTCACCGGATAAATGATCTCTAACACAGCCCGTAAGCCCCATACACCGGTTAAAACCAACGCAAATGGAAACATAGCTTGTACAATATTTTGTCTGGCCAGATAGATTGAGAGAAACCCGAAAGTTAACAGAAAACTGGCAATGGCATAGGTTCCGAGATAGTAAAAATGATTGGCTACTTCGGTATCCATGCTCTGCGGAACACTAGCATCATAACCAAATTCAGGCATAAAAATATGCATAACCCCAATGGCAAAAGTGAGTAATCCACCCAAGGATAAAGCCCATTGTGTTAAATTATACGGATGATTGTCATGGATATACATTGAAGCTTGGCTAGACATTTCTTCAACTCCTTATTATAACTTTGACGTTAACGTCAATTTACAGACAAAAAATTTTGTAGCCTCTTATGAATCGTCATGCCCATCAATAAATTGCTCAATTAATGTCAGATTTTGCCGCAACTCACGGCGAAGTTCCTCTAAATTACTAATCTTTTGATCAATATCTGCCAGATGATTTTTCAAAATTTCGGCAATTTTGCGTTTACCCTGAATCTCATGATCAGCACCCAGCACAAGGAGATCTATAATTTCGGCAATTTCATCCAAACTTAAGCCGACTTCTGTCATGCGGACGATTTTTTGCAGACGATCAAGTTCTGCCTCGGTATAGTACCGAAAACCTCGCTTTTCACGGTCGATAGATGCTATCAACCCCAATGATTCATAATAACGAACGGTACGTGGCGTAACTCCGGCACGCGCGGCAAATTCACCAATTTGAAATTTATGTTCCATAAACACCCAACTTTAACGTTAACGTTAAGTTGATGATAAATTGCATTCAATATATTGTCAAGTAACTTAACTAAAATTTACCGTAGAGGTAAAAAAATCTCCCTGCTTTCAGGGAGATTGAATAACTGATTATTAGTCTGGTAAACCGTTAAAAGCGGATTTCATGTCGACCAGATAGTCTTTGAATTTTGCTCGACCGTCTTCCGTTAGTCGGCATAAGGTCCGTGGAACCTTGCCATCAAACGTTTTTTCGATGGAGATATAGCCCGCATCTTCCAATTTACTTAAATGCGCTGATAAATTACCTTTGGTAAGATTCGTCTGGGTTTTGACATAGATAAAATCTGCTCGATCAACCACATACAACAGCATCATAATTCCTAAACGCGCTGGTTCGTGAATGAGCTTGTCAAGACTCGTGATACTCTCAAGATCTAAGTTTTCGGCATCGCTCACGGTCTTAATCCTCAGATTGGTTGTTTTGCAGATACTTGCTTAACGTCAAGGCTCCGCTGACGATTAAAGCTAAACCTGTGCCAGCATAAGGCCCGGTATAACTAATATCCGTCGAAAATCCTGACCACGTGAAAACAATACCAAACACGATAGCCAATGCGGCAATCCCGTATAACCGTCTGACACCATATTGAACCCCAATAAGACCAGTCACAATAGCCATAACCAGCCCATTAAATAGCGCAATAGAATTCGGCGTATCTTTGAGAAGCCAAGCCACCCCAATTAAGGCTACCGCCATTGCTAATCGAATGAAGATAAATCGCTTTTCTTCAGGATTGTCAATTTCGACATACCCGGTACGTGGATACGTAATATTTTCTTTAAGATTGTTGACAACGCGCCCTAAAACAAACGCAATCGCAAATATAGAGATAACGGCTCCAACCGTAATCAGCCATGCATAATCGTTATCTAGCGCGAAGATAGTCAACAACAGTATTGAGGTAATCACAAAAATAATACCCAATGACATCTCGACGAAGCCATCTGCATATTTGTATTGCATAGATATCCGCCGGATACGGCTCAATTGTTTCTCAGTTGACATTTTCTATCCTTTATTGAAATAGACTAGTTTGTAATACAAACCAGTCTATTATACAAAAGATGAAATTGTCAAGATATTTCACGGGTGTGTCCTTCGGAAATTTACTTATTTCCCAAAACGTTGCGCAGAACGAGCGCGGGCTTTAGCCGCTTCAACTTCACGATTCTTTGGTTCAGTCCGCGTTTCCAATGTACTAAATAATTTCTGCGTAGCGGCGGTAATTTCAGCAACGGCCATATTAAATGCTTCTGCATTGGCCTGTGATGGCTTATTAAAGCCACTAACTTTGCGCACATATTGCAAAGCCGCCCCATAAATTTCATCGGGGGTAGCGGGTGGCTCAAAATTATAGAGTTGCTTGATATTCCGACACATAAGATATTCCTCAAATACTAGATGTTCATTATCTAGTTTAAGATTAGCACATTTGTTCGCAAATTAATAGCTAGCAGGTTGTGCATAAACCAACCGAAAACCACTGCTGGCCCGATTACGTTCACGATGATTGGCATATCGACTGGTTAGGCGAGCATAACTTGCTGGATTTTCAAAAGCTCCACCTCGCAAGACACCTGCTCCAATAGTATGGGGCTTGGCTTTAAAATTGAGGCGAGTATATTCGTTGAGGCACCATTCACGGATATTGCCATTGATATCGGATGCCCCACAGTCAATTTTACCCGCTGGATACATTCCGACTGCCGTTGACCGCCCCAATCCTGCTTCATTTGTATTCGCGTAATTTTCTCGCCACTCATGACCCCACGGAAATTTATAGTGAGGCTGTCCACTACTCGCGGCCCAGAGCCATTCCCATTCCGTCGGCAACCGTATTTCCCAATTTTTCTCTGGAGGATGCGCATCATTAGGTAAAACAGAACTAAGCCAGCGGGTAAAGGCAACTGCTTGATACCAAGACAGTGTATCGCGGGGATAATTGGCATAACGTTGTTGTTGCATCTCTAGTGGCTGAATTTGAAATTCTTCCGGAAAATCCGCCCACCATTCTGCTTCGTAAAATCCATCTTCGGTTTCAACAAAAGCTTGATATTGTGCATATGTGATCAAATATTGTGCCATATAAAAACGGGGTACAGAGAAAATCTCTTTAGCTATCTCAACTTCACCGGCAAGCACTTCACACCACGCGACATCCGGCAATCCATCTGCGCGTAAGCCTACTCCTGGTCGAGGATCACCTAATTCAGCGAGCCGTAACCCAATTTGACTGCGCCGATTGTGGGTCGTATCAAGATCTTCCAACTCAGCTAATAATCGCTCTTGTTCGGGTTGTAAAAATTCAATTTCAAGTTCATTCAGAGCATGATCTCGTTTGCTGATTTCATCACGGATTGGTGCTAAACGCAGTTCCGGCCATAAATAGGCGTCGTTATAGTCATTTTCTTGCCAGAGTTGAACCGCTTGCCGAAATTGACTCCATTGCCGAATCCACTCCAAATCAAGATCGACACCATTCAGCAGTTGATTGAAGGCGTATGCAAAGCCACCATTCAAATCAAACGGCACATATTGTACTGCAATCACTCTGTTCCAATTACGGCGGGTTAAAGATTGCAGATTAGTGATATCTGCTGATACTGTTGCGGGGAGTGTTACATCGTCATCAATATCGTCAATGGCTTGGTCAATTGCCTGAATCAGAGACCCATCAGATTCGCCCTCCTTGAGAAGAACCGTCACAAGACGTTTATCCAGTTGAATGGCGTGCGCAATCTCGGCATTACAATAGGGCGAAATCATGGCTTCGGGGCTGATAATAAACAGAAAATTATCAGCCGCCTCAATACCCATTTTGATCTGATCCCACCACGGTGAACCTGCCACAATACCTTCAAGTGGTTCTTTACTGCGATCAAACCAAATTTGTTTGCCGCTATTTATGAGCGTTCCTGCCAAAGTTTCGACAAAATCCCAATCACGTCGGGAATATGAGATAAAAATATCCAGCATGTAAATTTACTCATAAGTCATTGGTGGATAACGTAAATGAAAATCAGTGGCGTTTTGATAAGCTTGCGCAACTGCCAACACCTTCGCTTCTTCAAAAAGACCACCTATAAAACTAATGCTGGTCGGTGTGCCTTTTTCAGTAAAGCCATTGGGTAACACGACCGCCGGATGGCCTGTTAAATTTGTTGCCCACAAGACATCACCGCCATAAGAGGGTGTGACAAAAACATCAATTTCGGACATCAATTCATGCCATGCTTGCATAATTTGGGAACGAATACGATTGGCTTGAATATATTCCACCGCCGGGATAAAGCGCGCCTGCCGAAAGGTACTCGGCCACGCTTCGTCATCTTGCCATTGCATCTGATCATCTAGATTATCCCGCGTCAATTCATCAAATGCGGCGGCGGCTTCTGCCAACAAAATAATCGACAAGGCATCATATTCAAATTCGGGTAATTCGATGGAGATTAAATTGACACCTAGGTTACGCAATACATCTAACACCGCCTCATCGTTTGCTTTATCATCACGTTCTTCGGCAAAAGCTGACGCTAGATAGCCTATTCGCAAATCGTTGAGAGTACTCTCGGTCGGCCAATGAAAAGCGGTGGGATTCAGATGACTATCCAACCCATCTGCTCCATAAATGGCATTGTAAACCACTGCCGCATCTTCAACAGTACGCGTAATCGGGCCAATTTTATCGAGGCTCCAACACAGCGCCATGGCTCCATAACGACTCACTTGTCCAAAACTAGGACGCAACCCGGT
>JBNLCD010000406.1:0-5520 GCA_050303635.1 Anaerolineae bacterium | reverse complement strand
ACAAACGCCAATAGCGTCCATCCGTCAAAATGCCCCATGCCAATTCGCTATAGCGCAGATATTCATCAATTTGTTGGCTGGGGTTCCGTTCACCTTTGCTCGCCGAATCGAGTTTTACGCCCCATTTTTTAGCATCCGCTACGGCCAAAGCGTGTTCAATCTCTTCCGGCTCATAAATTTGATTGGTAATGGCGCGGGCTTCTGCATCCGTGGTAAACAGCATATAATCCGGCTTACGATGCAGGGTTTCCCGATAGCGAATCTTGACCTGAACGGCATAGGGAAATCCTAATAACTCAAGAATGGGCTGGATATATTGATCTTCTAACTGGGCTTCATCTAAATCAGCCGGATTGATTTTCTGACGGATGGCCTTGATCTCATCAAAAATCTGTTTGGCTTCATTCAATAGATCAATACCTTGCCATTCCGGTTCAGTGGGCAAAATTTCATTCAGATAGTAATCGGCAAAAAGCTGATTATTCTGATGCCCAAGATTAAGCGTCTTTTGTTCAGGTTGCGACATGCAATAAATCCTTGCCAGTAGGGTGAGGGTTAGTATCCGTTATTATAGCGTGGGGTGGCAGGCTCAGCAAAATATGCTGACAATTCAAGCCGCCAAAACAACGGATACAGACGCTTCATTTAACCGCTGGCTGGGGGATGCGGGCAGAAAATGGTCGCCACGCCGTGATTTTGCCACTAACCGCTATTGAATTTCCCCATTTAAAATCTGTTGATCATACGACACCGGGCACTCGCTCATATCCACATCAGGGCCAAGCACCGCTGAATCCATCTGCACATAGCCAATATAATGCGCACCCACCGCAAAATGTTGCTCCGCCAGAATGGTTTCGGCATCTCCCGCCAGCCGATAGAGCATAGATTCTTCAGCATCCACTGGATTCGATAGCCCATAAAACGAATTGTTGTTATAAATCACTTGAGCAAAGGGAATATCAGCATGCCAGATATTTTGCACCGTCCCATCATAGGGTTCAACTGCGAAGAGACCACCCGCCAAATCATCTGAATGATTCGGCAAATAACGCGCTTGCTGATTATAGAAAAAGAGTTGGCCATAACTAAATCCGATAGGATGCACATATTCGGTAGTCGCCGTGATGGATTCGAGCCCCATTTTGCTCAGGACTTGCCACGTATTTTGAAACCCATCCCACTGCCATAAACCGCGCCCATCGGTGAGATAGATGTTCAGAAAATCCTGATTTTCAACCCCTTGCCAATTTGCTTGTGCTTCGACGACATCCGTAAGCTTGGTCATGGCAAAACTTTGCAAATCCATTTCCCAGAGGGCGGCGTTGCTCGTGGAATAATCCAGCATATAAAGGAAACGATTGTCGCCCGATGGGAAGAAATTCACCAGATTGCCTTTGAGTTCAATTTTACTGACCAAATCATAGGTGTCGGCGGCGCGTATTTCGATAATATTGCCGAGCAAGAACAGGTTATGTTGCTTATCAAAGGAACTCGCGAGCCATTCCCGCACACCCAACGAGCAATATGACCAATTGGGATAATCAATTTCAAGGCTACCCTTGGCCGCCCCATCCAGATTGATAATCAATTTTTGGCCTGTTGCATCCGCACTCGCTGACGTGATATAGGTCCCCTCCGGCATATCGACTTGGATGGTAATCACGCGTTCTAGCGTCATGGGGTCCACGAGGGCTATCAAATTGGGGAAGCGCTCATTTTGCTCGGCGACCAGAATATAATCATGCAGAGTCGGAATCGCTAACAAGCGCTGGAGCGCAATTTCAGCTTCGCGCGTGACATAGTACCAATTGTTGTCGTACTCCGACGAACCATTGACGATCCCTTTATAAAAAACATAGCCGCGTTGGTCAGCGGTAGTGCTGGGATAGTAGATGACTTCATCGAATGTATTGAATTCATCCACGCGAACTTGATATTGACGCTGAAGCAAATAACCATCAGCAACATCAGTCGGTTCTTCGATTGCGCCGCAATGTAAATCGAGGGCATTCTCGCCGCACCAAAAATTTTCCAGTCGTGTCATGGAAAGCAGACTCACGGTTCCGGTATCGCTAATAATCATATCTGCGGGCCAGTCTTCGTGTGACATCACAATGCGATGCGAAATACCTTTGGCGGTAGCAGGTTGCGTTGTCGGCAAGAATGTACTGAAGATGAGACAAATGAGGATGAATTTTAGAAAACGCATAAAATTTTTCTCCGTTGACTAGTCAATTTCGGTGAGGGAGTTGGCGATCGCGATGGCTTCTTCCAGATTTAAATTCGATTCCAAACGATACAGAATGCCATTCGCTTCCCAGATGAGGACAGGTTGTTCAATCAAATAGGCCTGCTGAACCAGTTCTTGCTGAGAATCAGCCCAAAACGTGTGGGGTGCATTGAGCCAGAGGGCAATCCGGCTGTCATCAACTTCGGTAACGACCACCGCTTCCGCGCCTTTATAAAAGCCGAGCGAATTTGGCAATTGATAGAAGGCATATTCAATGGCGTTGTCGGTGTCGCGCCAAACCATAATCACGCCCGCTTGAAACGGTTCCGTTTGCAGATAAACTTCATCGGGCAAACCGAGTTCGGTCGGATATTTGAGTGCAAAACGGGTATTGGCTTGTGCTTCGGCGAGCGTGCTTTGCTTGGAAAGCGTCACCGCTTCGATGAGTTCTATATTGGCAGGCGGGGCTTGGTCGGGCGGCACGATTTCGACACTGCTCAGACCCAGCCATTCCTCGACCTTGGCACGGGCCGGTTCCCACATCAGCAAACTCGCGGCGATAACCACGATCAAGAGCGCCAATTGCCACGCAAAACGATAATTTGTGCGGCGTTGCGGATTATAGAGCATAATCTCAATAGTCGGCGTGGGCGGATATTCCATTTGTTGCGCAACATGGCGCAGTTTTTGTTCAAGTTCCGATGGCATACTAAGCTCTTTTCTCGACTAGTTCAGGGTGATCACGGTGAATGATCAACTCCAATTTTTCCAAGGCCCGATGCAAGCGCGATTTGACGGTGCCCGCTTTGATATTCAGTGTTTGAGCAGTTTCGATCACGCTCAAATCCAAGAAATAGCGCAAATAGATAATTTCTTGCTCAGCCGGACGTAAACTCCGCACCGCGACCAATACCCCGGCTACCTCTTCTTGCTGGATAATCTGCTTCTCGACAGATGCATCGGGCTCGGTGGGTTCATTGATAAAATTTCGCACCGCGTGCCAATAGCGACCTAAACTGCGCTTGTGATTGCGGCACAGATTGGCGGCAATTTTGAGCACCCACGGACGAAACGGGCGGCTTTCATCAAAACGCTGTAGATTGGCCAAGGCGCGGATAAAGGTTTCTTGCGCGATATCCTGCGCATCATCGGCCTGATTCAGCATGAGATAAGCCAGCCGAAATACATCCGTGCGATGGGTTTCAACCAGTTCTTGCCATGCAGTTTCGTCGCCGGCTTGGGCGCGTTGCATGAGTGATGGGTCCATAGGAATCCTTTGCTTGATGCGCATCTACCCTATACTACCCCGTTCAGCGTACAGGGTTCCCGATTCGGATGCGTTGAGAAAATAGAACCTGTGGACGGCTCAGTCAGTAATGGGGGTGCAGTTATCACCTGATTCAACTTATTGTTAAATACTTACGCTGTAAAGGATTTTCACCTTGAATTTCTATCTAGAAGAAGCGAATAGTCAAGAATTTGCCAAATGGTGGTCCGCTTATCGCAACACAAATGAAGATTTTTCGCGAGGATTTGCCGAACAATACGCTGAGATCCAAGATGTGCCGTTTTGCAAATGGATTATGCGTGATAATCAGCGCGTGGGTGGCATGATTCAGGTGAAAAATAAGCTCGGCGATTTCTTCTTAATACCCCCCTATGACCATGACACCGCTTACAATATTCTTCAGTCAATTCTAGTTGCAGGCGAAAGTTATCAGGCGCAAAATATTCTTGAACAACATGTGCCTGCTTTTCAACAGTTCGGCTTTGAAGTGCAAGAAGCCCGTTGTTGGATGCTCCGTCCGACCCAAGCCTATGCGAGTGCGATTGCCGTCCCCTATCAAATACCCACAGTTGCGCAGACCGAAACTATCGCCGAATTACTCTTAGCTAGTTTTCAGGGTGGGGTGGGGCAATATGGTCAACGTCAATTGGCAGAGCATCGCGCTTCGGTCGAGAATTATTTTGAGATGACAGCTGAAAATGATATCTACCGCCAAGCCTCAGCCATAGTCGGCGCTGATCATTTACACGGTGTTTGTCTGGTTCAGCAATATAAATCAATCGCGTCACTTCGATTTATAGCCGTTCATCCTGATTTTCAAAGACACGGCTTGGGCCGCCAATTGATCTTACACGCCATCAATCAACTCAAAGACCAGCATGATTATGTTGGGTTGGCCGTCACGCTTGGCAATCCAGCGCAACACTTATACAAAAATTTAGGATTTGTCGCGGCACCCCCAACCTATTCGTTGAGTTTAGCGGGATAGTCCACCTTAACTAGTCGCCAAAGCCCTGTTCACGGAGAATTTCGTCTATACGCTGGCGATGCGCTTTTTGCCATTCGTCGAGGGTTTGGGTGGCTTCTTTTTGCGCATGCGCTTGCGCCTTAGCCAATACCTCATCTTTTTGCGCTAAGGGGATAACAACAATCCCTTCCTCATCGGCCACGACAATATCTCCCGGATGCACAATGGCACTGCCACAAGTCACAGGGGCCGTGTTGAGGATATCGACTTGCTTTTTCACACCCGGAATCGGCGAAATGCCCCGCGCAAAAACGGGAAATTGAGTCGCGCGAATTTCAGCCAAATCACGAATGACGCCATCAATTACAAATGCGGCGATACCATTTTTCTGCGCCGTCGCACATACATTGCCACCCGCCAGCGCATAGTCTAAATCACCGGCTTGCACCACGATGATTGAGCCCGGTTCGGCACGATGAATAGCCGCATGAAGCATGAGGTTTTCCCCTGCCGGACACCGCACCGTATACGCTGGTCCGGCGACACGCGGCATATTGGGCCACAACGGATGAATACCATAATCCATGACATTTTGTTTGGTCAGGGCGTTGGCTAAGTCAGGCGGTGCTAATTTTTGAAAAGCTGAGTAATCAATCATGGGAAATCAACCTTCATCGATTAAGTTTTATGCTTTGGCGAATTTAACATATCTGCGGCCAACACCGTAGCCTAAAACCCATGCTATAAAATAGTTTTGGGACTGTGCTAAAAATTTATGGGATATCCATGGGTTGGCTAAGAATTTTAAATTTTTCGCGTTGACGCTGACTAACCCTATAGACAAGGTACATAGCGCTCAGCGTAATTGGGATGATCAGCCCAAATGATATCAAGTTCCAAAAATTGTTGTTCAGATAGTCATCAACCATATTAGGCTCTTCGACAAGGGCCTGTCCCAAAAAACGACTTAGCATTTGCGTGCCGATAAAAAGAATCCACCATGTATCAACTGCAATAGATCTCTGATGAAGC
>JBNLCD010000405.1:0-5535 GCA_050303635.1 Anaerolineae bacterium | reverse complement strand
GAAGAAGTGGTCTATCGGATTGCAAATGGTGATTGTCCAGACGAATTGGCTGAACGCGAAGTTTGGATGCTCACGCCCGACCGGATTATTGCCGGCGCGCAATACATCGGGACATGGGAAGAACGTATCCAAGATTTAGTCAATGAATGTCGCAAGAAACAACATATTCTCTATGTGAATGATTTGCCCGGTTTGCTTGAAATTGGCCGTTGGTCTAAGAGTGATAATAATGTTGGCCAAGCCCTGCGTCCCCATGTGGCCAGTGGTGAAGTCATCATTGTCGGCGAATCGACCCCCGATCGTATGCACTTAGGAGAGCGTCTCGGCGCGGCATTTATCAATCTATTCCGTCAGCTTGAAGTGCCGCCTATGTCTGAAGATGAGGCGCAACAAGTCTTGAATAATGTCTCGCGCGATTTAGAACATGAATATAACCTGCGGGTAGAGCCAAGTGCGGTTTCGACAGCTATTCAATTGGCCCGTCGTTTCTTGCCTTATCGCTCCTTCCCCGGCAAATCTGTGCGTTTACTGGAAGAAGCGGTCGGTGAAGTTAGCCGCGAGATGGCGAAGGCAAACTATTTTGAGAATGGTGGCTCCGAACGGCGACTTTCATTCTCAAGCCGCTTCCGCCGTCGACCCGTTAAGCGCCAAAATGTACTCGATACATTCTCGCGTTATTCGGGGATGCCTGAATTTATCATCAATGACCAATCCAGTCTCGAATTATCCGAAGTAGAACGCTATTTCCTTGAGCGGGTACGCGGACAAGATCATGCTGTGGCTTCAATGGTGAATGTGATTGCGACGGTAAAATCGGGCTTGAATGACCCTCATAAACCAATGGGTACGTTTTTGTTTATTGGTCCCACCGGGGTTGGTAAAACGCATATGGCCAAAACCCTGGCCTCCTATCTGTTTGGCGATGAAAACCGTCTCCTACGCTTCGATATGAGTGAATACAGCGATATTGATGGGGTCGCGCGCTTAATTGGGGCGTTTAATTCCGAAGGGGAATTAACCAAACAGGTCAGAGCGCAACCTTTCTCGGTAGTTTTGCTGGATGAATTTGAGAAAGCATCCCCACGGATTTATGATGTTTTCTTGCAAGTTCTTGGCGAAGGCCGTTTAACCGATGCTGATGGGCGCACAACCTATTTTCACAATACCATTATCATCCTGACCAGTAATCTTGGAGCCGGGGAAGGTAATTTCCGTGGATTTGGTTTTGGCGGCGATAGTGATGCTAATTTGGCCCAAATTAATGAACAATTGGTGGTTCACTTCCAAGATCAAATTGAGCGTTATTTCCGGCCTGAATTTGTGAACCGGATTGACCAAACGGTGGTCTTTGGCCAATTAAGCCCATTGGCTTTACGCAGTATTGCCTCCCGTGAATTAAACGAAATCTTGCAACGCGATGGGATTACCCGCCGTAATTTGCTCGTGGAAATTGATGAAGGTGTTATCGACCTTGTCCTTGAAAAAGGTTATAGCCGCAAATATGGGGCTCGTCCGCTGAAGCGAGAAATTGAGAGCTTGGTTGTTCAGCCGATAGCACGTCAGTTGGCGGAACGTACGGCCAGCGAAACAGAGTTATTGCGTGTCGAAGTTGACCGTGATACGCGTAATATTCTGCTGAAGAATGTGCCAATTGAAGAAACTTCCACGAGTGTGCAATTGTCGTCTGGCCTCGATAATGATTATTTCCAGACCATGCAAATGGACACCGCCGATTTGGTGGAGGGCTTTGCAGTTTTACGCCGTAAACTGGTCGATTGGGCGGAAAATGATCGTTTGAAGCGTATGCAAGATGATAAAGACGCATTATTGAATGCAACCCAGCATCCAAATTTCTGGGATAATCCCGAAGATGCGCAAAAGAAACTAGGCCGCTTCTATTTCTTAGACCGCATGACCCGCCGCCTGCGCCAATTGATGGAACGCGTTGAATATCTCGAAGATTTGGCGATTTTAGTCCATCGCGAGCGTGACTTAACCTATCAAGCTGATTTGGCGAATGACTATCAAGAGCTCTACAAAAATGTCATGTACTTCGAAATTGAAATGCAGACCGGTCACTTGCCACACCGTCACCGCGCCATGATGTTAGTTGATCGCTTGGGCGCTAGTCCATTTGATGATGCGGACAAGGAAAGCGAATGGACACGTCAAATCGCCCGCATGTATCTGAATTGGGCCGAAGCCAAAGGTTATGACCGTGACATTTATCTGCTAGAAGAACAGGGGAATACCAAGCAATTGCGTTTTGCTCATGTCAACGCACCGAATTTCCGCAAATTGCTGGAAAAATTCATGACCGCCAAGCCGCAAGATGAAATTGCCCTTTTTTTCGAAGGTAGTAATGTCTTTGGGTTCCTCAAAGGGGAACGCGGTGTGCATAAAATGAGTTTGGGCGATGGCAAAGATCACATGGTTAATGTCCGCGTGTTTGCTATTCCAGATGATGTAAATATTGATAAATGGCTCGCGGAATATCAACGTATTAAAACCGATATTCAAGAAGGCAATCGTCCCGCACCGCCACAACAGCGTCATAGTGTGGTGCGCAACTATTCGCTCGGACGCCAAGGTGAACGGTTTGTGCGTGATATGCGGACAGGTGTGCGAACCGTGCGGGTGAAAGATGTGCTGGAAAAAGGTGTACTGGATGAATTTATTTTGTCCTTCTTGCACCGCGAGGATCAAAGCAATGGCCGTTCATGGGAAGATCGCTATCCGCCAACCTTCCCGTATTAACAACGGATTGTTCATACTTTATCTAAGCACAATAACTTGATATGGCCACAGTTTGCTGTGGCCATTTTAAATTTCTGATAAGGAAAGGGAACTCATGCCAACCATCGACCTTAACATTGAATTCGATCCTAATCACGACGATGAAGCCTGGATATTTATCGATGGTTATGTCAATGAAAAAGACTATCGTTTTCTCTTAGATACGGGCGCGGGGCGGAGCTCAATTATTGCCGATGAATTTACAGCCCAGTTCAAGGCCGAAGGCGAAAGTGATGGTCGCGGTGTTTTCATGGCAAAAGCTGATGATTTAGTGGCAATCCCCAAGTTGCAAGTGGGGCCTGTGGCCGTTGAAAACTTAGTCATATCACGTATTAGCGACTCAGTCGAAAACCGAAACAATCTACTTGCGATGGATTTCTGGCAACATGTCAGTTGTGCCTATTATTTTGAGAAGAGGCAACTTATCGTCAACCCTACTCAAAACGAGGTATCTAGCGAAAATTTGTATAAACTCCAAGTTGGGGAGAAATATCATCCCTATATCCCTATCAAATTTAACGACATTTCTGCCAATACGGTGTGGGATACAGGAGCCAGCATTACCGTTGTTGATTCTAATTTTGTCGATAAGTATCCACAGTTATTCACACCGGATGGCTTTGATGATGGTACAGATTCTAGCGGCGAGACTTTTCAAACTCCAATGTATCAAATGCACGCGTGTCAAATCACTGAGCGTACTTTTTCAGCCATACGGGTTGCCGCCGTCGATCTAGGGCCAATTAATGCTACTATTGAAATCCCGATGGATATGATTCTTGGCTATAATATTTTGCGTCAAGCAAATTGGTTATTTGATTTTCCCAATAAACAGTGGGCATTTATTGATTAACTCTCTTCTGATTATGTTTTTCCTCAAAAAATACCCCAAACGGGATATAGCGAATTTTCGCCAATCCCGCAAACTTAGTAGTAGGTATAGTTTTATTTGGGGAGAGAGTTCACATGGTTCTAAAGCGTCGCACACGGCTTGCTGTTCGCCGCTCCAAGGATACACATTCTGAGGCCGTTGAAGCTGAAGGGCACGCACCAGCCAAATCTAATACGCAACCACCACGAGCTCAACATAAAATATTGACGATGCAACAACAATTTGGGAATGCCGCTACGCAACGCTATATTCAACGCAATCAAGCTCAAGCTGAAAATGAGGCCTATACACTCCAAAATGGTCGTTTCGCCACCAATGCATATTTACAAGCGGTCGCGCAAGGCAAGAAAACACTCAAAGCTGGTAGTGATAAATTAGCAATTAAAGCTGTTCAAAATGCACTCCTCGATATGGGTTATCCTTTACCGCGTCATTTAGCGAATGGTATGTGGAATGCCGAAACTAAAAGTGCCATTCAGCGCTTTAGAGTTGCGCATGGCCTAGAAGGTAGTGCTGTTTTTGACAAATTTGCCTTGCAAGCTTTGGATCAATCTGCCCCAGAAGCTAATCTTATTGATGACAAATCCGTTGATTATGGTCGGCTGTTTGAAGATGGCAAATTAACCATGACAGTTGGGATTGGTTATGATGAAAATAATCGTCATATTGAGAAGACAAAGCAGATGCAAGAATTTTTACGCAACGCTGGCTTTGCGGGTGAAATGGGTAAAGACGGCATTGGTACTTATAAAATGAACAAAACCTTCAGATATCATAACCAAGCTGATTTAATGCCTGTTGAAAAAGATGTTGAAATCACCGTGCGTGTCATAACACCGTCGACCATCAATCCCAAGGATCAATTTGGGGAGGCGCTCAGTCAAGACGATGTGACCATCTACAGCGGCCATGCTCGACATGGAACAGGACCAGATTTTGATGACAAAAAGAGCGCCGCAGAAAACTTTGTCATTGGTGTCGGCTCCGCCTTACATGATGCTGGTGTGCTCAAGCGACCACCGGGCGAAAGCCGGACATGGTATCAGGGGCATCGCAAGACAGAAAAATTACTCAAAGATCGCGAAAACGATATCGAGAAAATGGCTAAAGAAGGCAAATTAACCCCCGAGAAATATCGGGTATGGTTCTTTAATGCCTGTTCCAGTTTACATTATTTGGACGAGTTGAGAAATTCGGAATTGCTTGGGGATGGGATTGACCGGAGTAATTTAGACATAATTGGTTCTCGTTCACCCGTCTATAGCGAAGCGAATATCCGGGTTGTGATGGTCTTTATTCAGGGATTGCTGTCTATGCAATCAATGGGTGAGATGATGGGTGGTATGCAACAACAAATGGATGATTATGCTCAAAAATTAACAGAGGAATTCAAAGAGGAAGATCCCGACTTTTTGGAATATGCCCTGAAATTTTACAACAAAGAACTCTATTTCATGGACGGCTTTGCCGATAATCCGCTCTTCCAATCACAATAGTGTTAGCTATTTTCACGTCTGTTCCGTATAAATGGCGTAGTCTAGCCAATTTCGATGCGTATGAAATCCGCCCAACTCTCAGGCGGATTTTTATTTAAGGTTAGTTATAGCAATCAATGTAGTAAAGGAGTCCCCAAGAATGTTGAAACGATTTATTTTGTTCGGTTTAGTGATGTGCGTATTATTTAGTTTGCATGGTGGAAGTCTTGCCCAGGATGATAACCGACCCGCAATTACACAAGATTCAGTCGATGAATTTACCCAACTCAATCGCATTGGTGATGGTTTAATTTTTGGTGTCGAATGGTTGAACTATAATAATTTACTAGTTACTTATAATTTGACGGGAGC
>JBNLCD010000404.1:0-5544 GCA_050303635.1 Anaerolineae bacterium | reverse complement strand
TGAGGCACGGCATTCTCCCTACAAATTGGTCGGGTTGCAATAATCCTTGGTAGGGGCGACACATGTGTCGCCCGCTTTTTATATCAACCTTAGCCTGTCAAACCTCTTCAGGCCCCTGTTTATCCAAACTGATAATTCGTTACGCAAAAGGCATGATGATGCAGGAAACTAGGCAAAATCGCGCGGGGCACTCAATTTCCGCTATAATAGGGTAATTCTTTAGATTTCTTTAAAGGTAGTTTAAATATGAGTGACCACGATTTAAGCCATTTAATCCACTTAAGTTTTGAAGACGCTTATGCCCAGCTTGAAAAATTAGTGGAACAACTTGAAACCAATAGTTTACCCCTCGAAGAATCGCTGTCCCTATTTGAAGAAGGCCAACAGCTTTCAGCCTATTGCCAACAGTTACTCGATAAAGCTGATTTGCGGGTGAGTAAATTAGCCGGCAATGCGGGTGAAATTGTGGCAATGTCTGAAACCAACGGCAATGGGGCCGGGGAGGCCAAAGCCGCGAATAAACCTATGGAAGACGTTGCCACCGTGCTGATATCGGCAGTGCCTAACCCTGAAGAAACTACAACCGAAGAATCCGCTGAAAAAACAGAAACTGAGACAACAGAAACAAGTGACTCTGCGGCAGACACAGTCGAAGACGATTCTTCAGATGAAGATAGTGACGAGGAATAAGTAAAGAGGCCAAGCCTCCTACTAATGGGCTGTTTCCCAAATAGGTGGGCGGAGTATGTAGCCGCCCATTGTTGTTTTAACCACGGCGTGCTTCTAGCGCACTTTCGTACAAATCGGCATATTTATGGGCACTCTTGGTCCACGCCCAATCTTGTTCCATGGCACGGATTTGCATCCGTTCAAAGGCTTTCGGTTGGTTGTGATAGGTATCGAGGGCCCAACGAATAGTTCCCACCACCGCATCGGAAGTTTCCCACAAAAAGCGAAAACCCGTCCCCGCTTCACCCTTATTCCCGTCAAAATTAACCACGGTATCCATGAGACCACCTGTTTCGCGGACAATCGGCAACGAGCCATAACGCATAGCCATCATTTGGGTGATACCACAGGGTTCATAACGACTCGGCACAAGGAACAAATCACTTGCCGCATAAATACGTTGAGCCAAGATCGGGTCAAAATAGGTCAGCGCCCGCACTTTACCATGAAAATCATTACCCAAGCGCCAGAGCTGTTCCTCAATTTCAGATTGCCCCGTACCTAAAGCCACAACTTGAATATCGGTATCTACGCAGATACGCCGCAGAGCATCTACTCCGAAATCAATGCCTTTTTGATCCACCAGCCGTGAAACCATCCCGATCACAGGCACTTCAGGCCGTAGCGGTAAATTGAGTTGAGTTTGTAATTCTGTTTTATTTTTGCGTCGGATAGAGCGGAAATTTTCGACAGAGTAATTGTGGAATAAATCGGGGTCGGTGGCAGGATTATGCCGTTCCATATCGAGACCGTTGAGGATGCCGGAGAAATCTTTATCTCGATACCAGATAATGCCCTCTAATCCTTCTCCAAATCGCGGATAATGGAGCTCGATGGCATGTTGGGGACTGACGGTGTTGATTTTGTCGGCATATGCAATCCCAATTCCCAACATATTGCCTGTTTTATCATGCTGAAGTAAAGCCGGATGGACGCGGGGTGGAACGCCGGCCTGATCAATCCACTTATCAGCCTCAGCGCCCTGATAGGCCATATTATGAATGGTGAGCACCGAGGCAAGTTGACCCCAATCATCATTCTCGCTCACAAATTTGAGCAAATAGGGAATAAGGCCCGTATGCCAATCATTGACATGAATAATATCCGGAAACCATGGATCGCTAGTCGGATCTGCGCCATTTTTCAAATGCCACATAAAGGCAAATGAAACCTGCGCAAAGAAGGTATAGCGCTGACTATCCCAATTCGCATCCGTATAAAAATAGGGATCACTAAAAAATGGCCAACTGCGTAAAAAATAGTAGGGGACGCCACCATGTTCGGTTTTGCTGATGATCACATCTGCTGTACCCGTATTACGTTCAAATTGAAAATCGAACGCATAGGTCAGGTGGTGGGCTGAATTATCAATAACGCCGTAGTGCGGGACTAAGACACGCACATCGAGCCCAATATCGTGTAAGGCTTGCGGCAAACTGCCTAATACATCACCCAAGCCTCCACTTTTGATAAACGGTGCCGCTTCTGCGCCGATGAATAGAATTTTCATCTTAACCACAACCCCTGATGCATTGGATTAAATCTTGTAAGTTAAGTCTAACGTACCCCCAGAGTTTGGGCAAAGTTTAGGGTTAGGTTAAATCGCCAAAATAATGACAAGGGAATGGCCGTTATATATAAAGATGAGCCTCGCCATCTAAACATCGCTTGGCCAGCACAAGAATCTTCTGAAAATAACGATCTACGGAGGGGATAAAGTCCTGCGCTGTAATGGTAATCGTATCTGTGGAAAAGCCAGTTGCCGCCACAGATAATTCAGCTATTTCACCACTTAATAAACGCAAGCCTTGCGAAATTTCAAGCGCAATAAGTCCACTGATTTCACTTTTCTGATAGTCATAATCCGCTAAGGCTTGATCGCACACATAGAAATAGACATCGGCAAAGCCATAATCGACCAAAGCACCTTCCCGCCCAACTGTAATGCGAACGCCAAGTGATATCAGGTCTTCAAGTTTAGCATCTAAGCCCAGTTCTTCATTTAGTTCGCGTACGCCCTCGCTGGGTGTTTCTCCCGCCATATAATGTCCTGCCGCGCTAATATCGAGCAGATTAGGATACATGGGCCGATCTGCCGCACGTTTTTGCAAAATAAGCCAATCGTGGCCTGTCTCATCTCGATAAATTACCCAACAATGAAAGACACGATGCCAATCGCCATCTTGATGAACCGCCACGCGATCCTTAATTCCGAGGTGATTTAAATTTTCGTCATAGATATCGAGCATTTCAGTCATAAATTTACCTGCCTCACTCTTGGGCCTACTGATACATGAGCCTATTTAGTATAGCCAGTGTGCAACCAAACCACGCAAAAATTCGTAAAAATTTATGAAAATACACCAATCATCGGGGAATAGTTGTTCGATAAAATGGCATAAGACTAGCAATCACGCTAGACTAGAAGACGTATATTTACATTTGGGAGAAAGGGCAAACAACGCCAATGTCAGATTTTACACCACCTCAAAATGATCCGAACGCAGGGGGTTCGAGTAGTTTTGATCCACAAAGTATTATGAGCGGTTTTCAAGATGCCGCCAGTGGAGCTGACCCACAAAGCTGGTTCGAATCTTGGATGAATGCACTCACCAAGCCCAGTGAAGAAACCTATCAACAAATGATTGATTCACCGAGTGCCAACCTCTACACAGGCCTCATTTGGGTAATTGGGGCAGTCATTATTCAAGCCTTCTTTGCCATGGCAACTGAGATCGTCTGGGGTCAATCAAGCGGCACATATAGTGCGGTCGGAAGCAGTATTTTTGTCGTTATTTGTTGTTATCCATTTGTTGCGCTGTTCACCCTCGCCATTGATATGGGGGTAACCTTTGTTGCGCATATGCTGGGTACCAATTTCACGACGGTAACCTTACCCGCCACCGTAACTTGGGAGCGGTTGTTCTATGTGCTAGCCGCCATTTTCACGCCCCTCGTTGCCGTTGGTGCGGTATTCAGTTTCATCCCGTACTTGGGCGGCATATTATCTAGCTTGCTTATGTTAGCAGGTGTTGGCTACATGACGATGGCTGTTAAAGGCATCTATCGTTTGGAATGGCCGCAAGCATTTATGATAACTGGGATTCCACTTTTCCTCACATTTTGTGGTTTCTGCGCAAGCTTCACCGGTATCTAGTCCATTCGGACGTAAATCTATAACAAATAAAGCCCTGTGGATTTTTTCCGCGGGGTTTTTAGTTTTTATAGGATTTACCCAGTTCAGCAACAAAAACAAGGGGTCACGATAGAGGTTATCCGTCAAACTTTTAACAAGAGTCTTTAGGTCCTTGAATAGCGAACTGCTAAGTTATTTTGGATAAAACGTTGCACTTATTATTTGAGTTCCAAGAAATCTGCATCTTCAGACGCTTTGAGCATCGCTCGAATATCGTTGTAACTATGGTCGTTGTTCAGGACAAACTTCTCAAAAAGTCCCGCTTCCAGAATGGGCTTAAAGTCCAAATCGTTATGTAGATTAACCAGTGTCCTTTGGATTGTGGCAATGGTTTCAACCGGCAAGTTGGTATTCACAACAACGGGTTGAATGGTGGATGGACCCAGAATATCAATAATTTTGATTTGCTCGCTGAGTTCTGGATTATCGCGCATTTCAATCGCCAACACTTGCGAATCAATGGCGCTAGCATCCACTTTACCCTTGATCACCAATTTAATAGCTTTTTGATGATAGCCAGCATCCACAACCTCGCCGAAAAAGCCTTGCGTTTCTTCCATCCGCACGAGGGTATAGCGCGTAATACCATAGCCGCTTTGCGAAACCTTCTCATTATAAGCCCAGCGACAACCCCGCAAATCTTCGAATGATTGATAGGGAGCGTCCGCACGCACAATGACATCGCTGAAATAAATGGGTAATCCTTGGGAGCGCCCACTTAGAATCACCGGCGCGGCAATCGCTTCCACCGGAATATTGTCACGCCGCATCAACACATAAGGCAAGCCGCAGACAAAAGCCATATCGGGTTGTAAATCTTCATATTGATCATGTGAGCCAGCGGTTTGGAAATCAATTGAAACATCGAGGGCTTCGCCAATTTTTTTGGCAATGGCTTCATAAGTTGGGTAAACACTTGGGGCCAGAAATGTAACAATCCGAAAATCAGACACAAATACAATTACTTTCACTAGAAGATGACTACTTGAAGTATATAGTTAAACTCTGCTTTCTGAAAATTAAGGTGCTAAAAAGATCCGTTTCAGATTGATCTAACCCAAACTGTTCAAATACCCTACCCCTCGTTATGATTAGTCCATCACCCCAAAATTTATTAATACGCACAAGGAGAGACTCACGCATGGCGAATTATGCTCAGCGGATGGCGCCTGAACTGAATTTACGCCCTGATCAAATTCAAGCCACGATTGATTTGCTCGACGATGGCAACACCCTACCCTTTATTGCCCGCTATCGTAAAGAAGCCACGAATAACCTAGATGAAACCGAGATTCGGCAAATCCAAGATCGTTTAGAGAAGTTGCGTGCCTTAGATGACCGCCGCGAAACCATTCTGGCCAGCATCGGTGAACAAGATAAACTGACGCCCGAATTGACCCAAGCTATTAATCTGGCTCAAAGCCTGACAGAACTAGAAGACCTCTATCAACCCTATAAACCCAAACGCACCACCCGTGCCAGTAAAGCGCGTGAAAAAGGGCTACAAGGGCTTGCCGATTTAATCTTAAAACAACCGCAAACGCGCGAATCATTGCAAGAATTGGCCAAAAATTACCTCTCAGATGATGTGCCGACCATTGAAGATGCGCTCCAAGGTG
>JBNLCD010000403.1:0-5556 GCA_050303635.1 Anaerolineae bacterium | reverse complement strand
AAAAAGCTGGTCGGCCACAATTTTAGATTGAGGGCGCATTAGCATCGGGACAAGGCATTAACTTAGCCGCTGGTAGGGTTGGGCCGACGTGCCCCACCGCGCATAATTTCCTGCCATTTATTTCACATGTTGCGTATTAAATAAGGTATGCGTTGTGGGATGTTGGAATTCGTTGGCCGGATACGCCGGTCAGAATTTTACCCCAACCGAAATAATTCATCCGGTCACGGCATGCCGTGGCTTATTTCTATCCACATCAACTCGTTAAAACATCGCGGTTGAAAAAAAGCGCAAGATTTGTTAACCTAGAGCACTCCAAAAGTCTAACCTAAATTAAACGAAACATCCTTGACAAACGCTATTAGACCTATTATAATACGCGATTGCTACTTAGTGTGTAAGTACACAACAAATCAGTGAGGAACATTGTCCACTACATTCACAGCGCAACTATCCATAAATGGTTTACAGCGCTGTTTTTCGTATTATAGGTGGACTGGAGGTTTCATGCATAGCTGTGCCGCTGTGTTCCACAATCGCAAGCCCAGCACGTCCAGTACAGTTATTTCGATAATGATTTAATTTCTCTAAGCAACCTGTCTTCTAAATCGGCTAGAGGTCATGTTAGCTTTGTTGTAGTTTTCTAAGCGCCAATCACTCGTCCGCACATCCAAATCACCAAGAGGAGGGCAACACCTTGGAGGCTAAAGATTTTAGCGCCCTAAGAATTAGTTTAGCATCACCCGAAGAAATCCATTCCTGGTCTTACGGTGAGGTTACTAAGCCTGAAACGATTAACTATCGCCGCCTACGACCAGAAAAAGATGGGCTTTTCTGTGAAGCCATCTTCGGTCCAACCAAAGACTGGCAATGCTATTGCGGTAAATATAAAAATATCCGCTATAAAGGCATTACCTGTGACAAATGTGGGGTAGAAGTTACCCGCTCGGCAGTGCGCCGTGAACGTATGGGCCATATTGAATTGGCCGCACCCGTTGCCCATGTTTGGTATACCCGTCGTGTCCCCAGTTATTTGGGACTTTTGCTTGACGTTAATCGTCGCGATCTTGACCGCGTACTCTATTTCGCCCAATACGTCATCACCAACGTTGACGAAGAAGCCCGCAACCGCGCGCTCGAACGTTTACGTGAAGATGAAGAACGGCGTGAACAAGATGGTTTGTCGGAATTCAATGACCAAAAGAGCGATGTCGTAAAACAACGCGATAACGCCTTGGCTGAATTGCAAGAACAAATTGAGGGTATTCACGGGAAGTTCAATAATCTGCAAGAAGAATTGTCCAACAATGTGACGCAAGAAGGTCAACACTTGCAAAAACGCATTGAAACCAATTTGGGCAAAGTTCTTGACGAAGATCTCGTCTTCGAATCCGCAGATGTTTTGGTTGTTAAATCTGGCGCTGAAGCCAGCAACGACCATCTCCAAGTGATTCAAGATGCCGCCACAGGCCGCTTGAATGAAATTCTCGTTGAAGTTCAAGAACAACGTGATGTTGAATTGGCTCGTTTGGATGCGGAAGTTGACCGTATTTCTAATGAAGCCGCTGAAGCGATTGAAGAAATTCTCGGTAAAGCTGATGACAAACTCGGCAATTACCGTGACACCATTTCCCAAGCACGGTCCGAACTTGAATCACTGCAAACGATTCAATTCTTGACTGAACAACGCTATCGCGAATTACGTTCCCGCTATGGGCGTGTTTTCAAAGCGGATATGGGTGCTGAGGCTTTCTATGAAATTCTCAAGCACATGAACTTGGATAAAATCAGTGAGGAATTGTGGCAAGAAGTCCGCAACACGAAATCCAAGCAACGCCGCAAGAAAGCCACCAAGCGTTTGGCCGTGGTCGAAGCACTGCGTAAAAGCGATAACCGTCCGGAATGGATGGTCTTAACCGTTCTGCCGGTTATTCCGCCCGATTTGCGCCCGATGGTGCAACTCGATGGTGGCCGTTTTGCAACCAGTGACTTAAACGATCTCTATCGTCGTGTGATTAACCGGAACAACCGTCTCAAGCGTTTGCTTGAACTCGGTGCACCGGATGTTATTGTCCGCAACGAAAAACGTATGTTGCAAGAAGCGGTCGATAGCTTGATTGACAATGGTCAACGTAGCCGCGCCTTGAGCCGCCGGGGTCGTCGCGAACTCAAATCCTTGAGTAATATGCTGAAGGGTAAGAAGGGTCGCTTCCGTCGGAACTTGCTGGGTAAGCGGGTTGACTACTCTGGCCGTAGCGTTATTGTGGTTGGTCCGAAGCTCAAACTGCATCAATGTGGTTTGCCCAAGACAATGGCTTTGGAATTGTACCGCCCCTTCGTCATTGACCGTTTGGTCGCCGAAGGTCACGCCGCCAATGTCAAGAGCTCCAAGCGCATTATTGAACGCGAAAAACCTGAAGTTTGGGAAGTTCTCGAAAAGGTGATTAAGGATCGTCCGGTCCTGTTGAACCGTGCGCCAACCTTGCACCGTTTGGGTATCCAAGCTTTTGAACCACATCTCGTGGAAGGGAAAGCGATTCGCATTCACCCGTTGGTCTGTTCTGCGTTTAACGCTGACTTCGACGGTGACCAAATGGCTATTCACGTCCCGTTGAGCCAAAAGGCGGTTAACGAAGCGCGTGAATTGATGCTCAGTAGCCGCAACTTGCTCAAACCTGCCGATGGTTCCCCGATTGTGGGTCCGACCAAGGATATGGTGTTGGGTTGCTACTACTTGACGATGGACACCACGGCGGAAATTATCTGCCGCAACGGTGATGAAGATAAATATCGTTCATGGGATGCTTTGCGTGAAGCCGGCATCAAGATTGGTGTCGCCCACAACTTAGCAGGTATGCACCACATTCGCCAATATGAACTCGATGGCACGAACGAAGTGACCTATTTCACCGATAACCTCGATGACACCGGTAAAGCCGTCGCCAATGAAGATGTAACCACCTTGCTCTTCCAATCCTTGTTGGATGGCACGGTTGATGTGATCATTTACAATGCGGTTGATGCCAAGAAGCTGATTAAGAAGGAATCATTACCCCTCGTTATCGCTAACTTGCATGAACGTCGTATTGTCACTGATATGAACGAACTGGAAGCACTCTTCCAATTGGGTGAAGTGCAAATCCATACCCCAATTTTGTTAGGTAACTACTACACCTCAGGTCGTCCGCCCCAAGCTGAACCGGAAATTTGTACGGTTGGTCGGGCTATCTTCAACCGTATTGTGCCTGAAGATATGCGCTTCTTGCAAAAGACCTATGGTAAGAAGCCTATGCAAGAATTGGTGGCTGAAGTTTACCAACGCTATGGCAACGAAGGTACCACTCAATTCGTGGACGATGTGAAATCCTTAGGTTTCCACTACGCCACGGTTTCCGGAACCACCATTGCCATTTATGACTTAACCATTCCGCATGAACGTGCTGGGATTTTGGCCGAGGCCGAACAAGTTGTTACCGAAACCGAACGCTTTGAACGGCGCGGGATGGTGACCGAAGATGAGGCCTATCAAATCAAGATTGAAAGCTGGACCAAAGCTAAAGATCGTCTGCAAAATGTTATTCGTGGGACGATGGACCCCTTCGGCCCGATTGCGGTTATGGCGCTTTCCGGCGCAACCAAGGGTGGTTTCGGTCCGATTACGCAAATTGCAGGTATGCGTGGTTTGATGGCTGACCCGTCCGGGCGTATTATCGATCTGCCTATTCGCAGTCACTTCCGTATGGGTTTGACCGCCCTCGAATACTTCATTAGTACGCATGGTGCGCGGAAGGGTCAAGCTGACACCGCTCTCCGTACGGCTGATGCGGGTTATATGACCCGTCGTTTGGTGGATGTCGCCCAAGACATTATCGTGAACCGGATGGATTGCGGTACGGAAAATGGTCTGGTAATGGCCAATCCGAAGCATCCAAAATATCGTGACGATCCCGATGCCAATATCGCGGGCCAAAGCTTCCAAGAACGTATTTCTGGACGCGCCGCCGCTAAAGCTGTGATTAATCCGGAAACGGGTGAAATCATTGTGGGCCGCAACGATATGATTGATGAAGATATCGCTGATTTCATTGCAGATTTGGGTATTGAATCCGTTGTGGTTCGGAGCCCGATGACCTGTAATCTTATTCACGGTATTTGTGCCTATTGCTATGGCCGTGACTTGGGTCGGGGTGAAGTGGTCAATATCGGTGAAGCTGTCGGTATTGTCGCCGCCCAATCCATTGGTGAACCCGGTACGCAATTGACCTTGCGGACGTTCCACTCCGGTGGTACGGCTCAAGCCGCAGGTGATATTACGAGCGGTCTCCCCCGTGTAGAAGAACTCTTTGAAGCACGGAAGACACCGAAGGGTGAATCAGTTATTACCGATATCGGTGGTATCTTGCGTCTCACCAAGGAAAACGGTGTGCGTGTAGCGACTGTTCGCAATAGCAAGGTCACCCGTGAAGAATTTGAAATTCCTGTCGGTTGGGAACTGAAGGTTGATGACCGTGACGAAGTGAAGACCGGTCAAATCTTAGCTGAAGACCCCGACAGCAATAAGAAGATTAAAGCGACGATGCAAGGTGAGATCTATCTCGAAGGCCACATGCTGTATCTCCGCTACGAAGAAGTGGATGAAGCCCGCTATGAATTGCCCACTACTGCCCGTTTGGTGGAAGGCATTGGCGATGGCTCCGAAGTTACCCCCGGTCAACAATTGACAGAGGGTGCGCAAAATCCGCACCGTATCTTGCGCATTTTGGGCCAAGATAAGACCCGCTTGTACCTCTTGAAGGAACTCCAAGCTGTCTATCGTTCCCAAGGTGTGAATATCGCGGACAAGCACTTCGAAATTATCATCCGCAAGATGTTGAGCAAGGTTCAAATCACCCGCAGTGGTAGCACTGAAATGCTCCCCGGCGATCTGATTGATGCCCGCGAATTGATGAAACTCAATGAACGCGTTTTGGCTGAAGGTGGCGAACCCGCCGCTGGTATTCCAATCCTCTTGGGTATCACCAAGGCCGCGCTCAGCACCGACAGTTTCTTAAGCGCCGCAAGCTTCCAACACACCATTAAGGTGTTGGCGGGTGCCGCGATTGAAGGCAAGAAAGATCATCTCTACGGCCTGAAGGAAAACGTGATCATCGGTAAGTTGATCCCGGCAGGAACTGGTTTCCATACCTATAAGGACCGCGACGTTGATATGGTCGTTCCGTACGACGAACTCGAAGCCGATGATTTTGATGAATTCGACGACGATGACGACGATTACGAATACGACGTTGATGATGACGATGATTACGATGACGACTACGACGACGACATCGAAGAAGATGACGAAGAAGAAGATGATGACTACGATATCGAAGATGAAGATTTGACCGAGGAATCCCTCGACAAAGATATCTTCGACGACTAAATCTCATCGTTCCGCTTAGAAGGAAACGAAGGCGTGCACTCAATCTGGGGTGCGCGCCTTTTTATTTTCGTGATTCCGCGCGGCAAATACGTTTTATGAAAGCCGTAAATATATTTTCTGTAACGTTTCTGTAA
>JBNLCD010000402.1:0-5567 GCA_050303635.1 Anaerolineae bacterium | reverse complement strand
CCAATCATGAGTAAAAGCGGCCAATTGGCATTCACCAACATCCCCACGAAAACACTGAGTACGAAAATCCAAATACCATCAGCCCGGAGTAATAACAACGTCAATGGGGTTAACGCGACGAGTGAGATCCCAATAATCAACCGTCGCGAAAAATATTTGGATAGTGTTCCGCCTAAATAGGAGCCAACTGCGGCGAATAACAATAGAACAGTTGTCGCGAAACCTGCATAAACTAAACTGCGATCTTGCTCTTTGTAAAACTTCGGCAGAAATGTACTAAATGATTGGTTAGCGGTGGTGCGAATCATGACAATAATCAAGTATGACAAGATGACCAGTATAGCAATTTGACTTGCTGTAAGCAATGCACCTTGCTTTGTTTCACGGCCCGATTTTTGTTTCTTAACCTTGGGTTTAGCGCTGATATTATTAGCCAGCATAGCAGGCCGGACCCGCAAAATGATAGTGGGTACAAGTACGGCCGAAATCAGCACCAATATCGTCATGCTGGGCAGGCCGAAGCTTTGTAGGAAAAAGGCTGAAATCACTGGCCCTATCGCAAATGCCCCATCGCCACCTAACATAAAAATACCAATGGACTGACTGCCTTCATTGCGGCTCGCCAGACCACGTACACTGGCTAAGGCAAAGGGGTGGAACATCGCATGCCCCAGACCGCCTATGATTGCCCCTAAAATCATAAATTCATAAGAGGGAGCCAACGCCACCAATAAAACACCAAGTGCGTTCAGAAAACTACCACCGAGTAGGAGATAAGAGTGACGCATTTTATCGGCTAGCCAGCCAATTAACGGTTGAAGAATGGAGACGGCGAGGAAAATACTCGGAATAGCCGCAAATTTCGCATCGCTGAGGTCGAGTTGTTCGTTTTGGGCCACCAATACGACGGGCAAGCTACCGGAGAAAAAGTCATTGGAAAAATGGGCAAGGGCTAACCACCGGATTAGCCCTTGAGTTTTATCAGTGCTCAGAGATTGAGCGGGTTGAGCTGTCACTTGATACCTGTACTTTCTTGGGAGAACCGGGAAAGAAGGCATTGGTGCGTTGGATGTAGTCAGCGTACTGCGGTTTAGATTCAATCAATGTTTTTTCGAGCAGAGCCACACCGGATACTTTCATTAAAAAGAAAGTCATGATGATGGGACTATAAATTGTCCAGAAACCGCCAGCCGCCAACGCAATCGCCCAGAAACCCCACCATACTACCGCATCACCAAAATAATTGGGGTGCCGGGTATAACGCCACAAGCCTTGATCCATAACTTTACCTTTATTGGCAGGGTTGGCTTTGAAGTGTGCCAATTGGTAATCACCTACCGTTTCAAAGAATAACCCAATCGCCCATAAAAGGACACCAACAAAATCCATTAAATTCAAGTGATTTGTGTCATAAAAATTGGCGGCAAGCAAAGGTGAGGCCACAATCCATAAAATCACACCTTGCAGAACATAGACACGAAAATAACTTTTCCACCACCATGACCGACCCGCTTCTGCCCGCCATTTTTGATAGCGAAAGTCTTCACCTTTACCGATATTCCGCCAGCCAATATAGCCAGACAGCCGTAATCCCCAGAGGGTTACGATGATAGCCAGCAAGAGTTGACGGGTTCCGTAGCCGTCGCTGGCAAAATTATAGAACCATGCCAGAACAACAAAACCACTTCCCCAAAAGATATCAACAATACTGGAATCTTTTATCACGAGACTAATGAGCCAAATGATTGTCATTAAGCCTAAAATGACAGCTAACCCTAAACCAAATAGTTCAAGCATACTGAAATCCTTATCCTCTACTCAGCGAAAACTTATTCTCAGTATTCATGATTTTTCTCTGAATTGTATAAGATTTGTATATTAGGTTTAGATTCTCAATCAAAAAACTGGTTTAGCATCATTATCGGACACCAAACCAGTTTATTTTGCTTAGATTTTAGAACTGTCGCTAAGTTTTATTCGGGAATACCCCAAACCACCACTTCATTTTCTTTAAAAGTTGCTAGAAGTGTGCCGTCAGGGCTAAAGCGGACCACACTACCTGTATCTTCAAGGGTGGTCAGAGTGCTTTCTGTGGTCATGTCCCAGAGAACAATTTGACCGCCGCCACCAATCGCAACTAAACGATTATCATTGGCGATGCTCACTTGATACGGCTCATCAGCGATATTGAACACTTTATGAATAGGTTCCCAAGTGGTGGTGTCCCAGATAATCAATGTGCCTGCATAATCAACTGAAGCTAATACACTACCGTCTGCACTGAGACTTATATCTGAGATGGTGTCAACATGACCTGTTAATTCGGCCAATATGTCACCGGAATCGCCCTCCGTCAACGTGTCTTCTGTTTCCCCATTTAGAACGTACATAGTTTTCCGATAATCCTTGAGAACAACGGATCCATCATTTGTCCAGAGAGCTTGGGGATTAATTGAGAGATAGATTGGCCGGACAAAGATATCTCTTGCTAAGATGTTACGCTGATTAGATCCATCGGCTTCAATATCAAATCGATAGAGATCACCATTTTCAGTAGCAAATAGCAAGCGGTTAGGTTCGGCAACATCAATTGATAACACACGTTCATAGTTATAGTATTGATCTTGCCAAACATGTTCAATTTCATCATTAACGGCATTCCACGCGGTAATCCCGTGTTGTCCTTCAAAACCACCCGTAACCATTAACCAATCTGGATCAAGTTTGGAAAACTGTACATCCGTAATACCCGGCGATGCGAATGAGTAAGACATTTTATGGTTAATTTCTTGGCCTGTGATTACATCCCACACGATAAGACCATACTGACCATTCAATGCTAGACGTGAACTAGCGGTGTCAAATGTCAAATCGTTCCAGTAATCACGATAATAAGGAATGCTACCAGCTAAGCTATGGGAAGCTAAATCAATGACCTGGATATTTGTTGCGGTAATCCGCAGGAGTTGCGTGTTATCCGGACTAAGCTTATAGCTTGCGTAAGCTTCTTGATCATCAGATTCTAACCCCTCAATACTAATCGTTTCACCGGGTATTTCAGCCGATAAATCCCATATGTTATATTCAGGATAGATTTCATTATTGACCGTCAATAACGTATCTTGGGTATCAAGCCAAAAACTGGTGCTTGATTTCCAGTCTTCAGTTAAAGGTTGTCCAAGCAAAGTGCCGGCATGGTATGTATACGCTAAGGTGTTGTAACTTGCAAACGATTTTTCTGAAAATTCAGAAGTATTCCACGTATAAACTTCGCCACGAAAATCAGTAATATAAATCTGCTGACCATCATCACTGAAAACAAGTGTGGGGTTGGAATTAAGTGGAGC
Organism: Anaerolineae bacterium; assembly: GCA_050303635.1. Taxonomy (GTDB): domain Bacteria; phylum Chloroflexota; class Anaerolineae; order Aggregatilineales; family J027; genus JAKEEQ01. The sequence continues at coordinate 2,220 of JBNLCD010000402.1, read as the reverse complement.
ATGTAATGTCGCCGCTGGCAAGCCAAGTTTAACATCCCAAATCACAGCGCCCTGATTACTGAGTTCATCACCTGTAAAATTTAATACCAACGTATCGGGTATGGTGCCAACCAGAGCCAAATATTGGTTATCTGGTGAAAAGACAAGTTGGTTAATTCTCGCGTCATAACCATGCAAAACCATTGTCAATTCACCCGTCGACGTATCATAAATGTGAACTTGATCCTGTTCACCATAAATTAACGCCAGCATTTCACCGTTGGGACTGTATGTTAACCCATAGGGCCAATCGTAGGTTGTTTCTTGCGTCAAGACAACTTCTTGACTAGTCAGATCAAAGAATGTGAGCTGATTACGCCCACTGACAAATGCAACTTCGGCTTTCTGGGGATTAACAGCAAAACCCAGACTAGATTGATAAGCGGTAATTGTTTCAATCAGTTCGTAAGATTGTGCATCATAAAGTGAGATGCCTTGGGTGCCATAGACAATAATTTGTTGCCCGTCATATGACCACGCCGCACCTTTATCATTTTGCAGTTGTCCGTAGGACTGTAAAACGGTTAAGTCGTCTACATTATCTGCGGTAATGGGGGTGCGTTCTGATTGCGGAAGTAAGGTCGCGCTTTGGCCAGTGGTAATCTCATTGACAACAATGGCATCATTGTCGTGATAATTCCCTAAATAGGTGAAGAAACTCCCCAAGATAGTAATGATTAAAATTGCAATACGCATGAGTTTAAAACCTCTCCGGTTCGTTGAATGCATCGGTCTAGATTCAGTAACAGGCATTGGTGTAACAACCGCATGACCATTTAAAGATTGGCTGGTTTGAGTGGTCGGCGGATAGAATTTGACAGACTTTCCCCGCGTAAATTGCAAATCAGCCGCATAGACAGCATCTATTTCTTTGAGTTGCGCCATGAGAGCCGCATTGTTTTGGGCTTGTTGAAGAATGGCTTCGATGGTTTCGAAATCGCCATCTTCAAGAGCACAACTGTAAAGAAATAGTAGTTTTTCGATATTCATCTCTTGTTTAGTCATGGATTACTTCTCCGAGACTGGTTTGTAATGCCGCGCGTAAACGTCGTAGAGCACGATGTAAACGTACACGGGCCGCCCCAGCACTAATGCCTAACTTTTCAGCCAATTCATCACCATTGAGTTCATATAAAATTGCTAATTCGATAATTTCGCGATCACTGTCTGATACATGCGCAAGCCAGACCTGCACTTGTTCGTTATTTTCAATGTCGAGGGTCGGGTCACGCGCAACTTGACTCAGTTGGTCGAATAGTTCCGCATCGGTCATGGTTTCTTGGATACCGCCAAATAGATCGCGAATTAAGGGTTCGCGCTGATGATGGCGATTTTGCTTGACTTGTCGTCGTTTGATCAGGTTCGCACCGATACCAAGTAACCAAGCCAAAGGGACTTCGACATTTTCTAGTCTTTCCGCATGATGCATTGCTTCCACCACAACCTCATTCAGTAAATCGTGGGCTTGCATTGTGCCTGTATCACGTGTCGCAAGACCACTACGAATCAAATAGTGTCGTAAAATATTCAGCAAATTTTGATGTTCATGGTCAATAACCGCACGCAATTGAGCGCGGTAGTCCATAGATGAATTGGGCATAAAGCTTTTTGCTCCAGACAATCAGCGCTGTGTCTTATAGTATAATCATTTATCCCCAGCGATTTGTTACAGGTAATCTCAAATTGCGTAAAAATGGATAATAAAAAAGAGCCGGACTGTAAGTCCAGCTCTTCAACAATTGATGGTCCGACGATGTTAAATTTTAGTCGCGGAGAAAAATAGCACCCACGCGGATAACTTCGTCTTGAGGAATGCCGGATTCATCAATAAATACATTCTCGGCGGGTGCAACGTTGATGTAAATTAGCACCTCACCATCATTGGGTATCAAAATGCTACGAGACATGCTTGGTGCGGCACCTTGCTCATTAGCCGGTGTGCTTTGGTAGAGTTCAGGCAAGAATTGGAGCGTACCCAAATCTATATCGCCTTGCATCACTTGCACATTTATCACTGAGGATGTCGTGTACAGGGCGAAAATGAGCGAGATGGTTTCGTCGGCATTTCCATCCAGACGAAGCACTTGGCTGGTCTGCTTAGGCGTGAAACTAATTGGAAGTTCAACCTCTGTTTGGAGTGCGAATGGCGAAACTTGGGACAGACTAAGTTCAAAGTTGTTC
>JBNLCD010000401.1:0-5571 GCA_050303635.1 Anaerolineae bacterium | reverse complement strand
TCGCGATAATCCGGAAATTCATATGGTCTACGTTGATAACGTTTATCATGACAATAAAATATTGGCTGTCGATGTTGATAATAATCTCCAAGGTTTAGCCGTATGGGTAACTGATGATTATGAAACTTTAGTCGTTGGTGATATTCATCAAATGCAACCTCTTTTCGAATTATCACCAGTCAATAAACTTAGCCCTTCTGATTGGTATAACAATTCGTTTAGCCCTAATAACCAGATCTTAGCCCTAAATCCAAGCAGTAGTCGATTGCAATTTTGGGGTATTGTAGTTGAGGAATAGGTTAAGGCAAGAAACTACATGAGGTAGCATTCTTGCCTTAAATATTTCGGCTCTTAAGCTACATTGAATTGGCGTTTCAAGAGACGCTCTACGAGGATTTTCACAGTAAATACGTCAATTGGCTTGAGAATAACAGCGTCAACTAACGGATCAACGGTAGCACTCATCATATGATCCGCTGAAACAACCAGAATGATTGAATTTGCGAAAGCTTCATTTTCACGGATATTTCGAATAATCTGGACGCCGTTAACTTTGGGTAAATGCATATCCACCAGCAAAATATCGGGCGTATTATTTTCTAGATAATCCAGCGCTTCTTGGCCATTGGCAATCGTGTCGAAGGTAACCCCACACATCTCCAAAATATCGGCAAACAATACTTGTGCATCTAAATTATCTTCAATGATTAAGCCATGTGGAGTTTTCATGATCTGTTGTCCCAAATCTAAACGGTGTAAAGAGAACACACTACAACTTACGTAAATTGGGATGTTTTGGTTTCAATCAACCTGACATCCGGTGCATACTATCCCTTGTTATTCTCATAAGTCCCCACTTCTGAGAAGTGCACTATGTTGAGTATAGGGGTATTTATTGATATGGAGCTATTGCGAAGGTTTGAAGTCAGTTAGAAGTGGGGAATGCGTAGGGTTTTGGCGAGATACATAGGCAAGCCAAAATTCTCTCTGCTATAATATCGAACAGTTGTTCAGATTTTTGAGGAGTGAAAACACATATGGCGCTGGATTTCACCAAAGTTGTGACTCAAGTTCAAAAAATGGGTCGCACGATGGCCAATCAAAATACATCTCTACAAGAACGGGTGGAGCTGGCTTTAGAGCAATTTGAGAATCTGCCTTCCAATGAAGAAGTTTTGGAACAAGTGCGCCTCGCCCGTGTGCGGGATGCTGGCTATCGGGGTGTTGCCCCTCTCGAAAAAGCAGATAGTGAGCCGCTAAATATGATTTATCCATGTCCGCAATTGCCTGATGAAGCGACGCTGATTGCGGTGGATGGATCCCAAATTTATCCAGATCAACATGCGGCGGCTTTTTACTTTTTGACTAATGTCGGCGGCTTTACTTATTATCACGGCACCGATCGCCTGCCCCGCGAATTTTCAGAGCCACGCTTATTCTATGCTCTTGAAGAAACACATGATCGCGCTGGCAATCCAATCAAAAACGCGTATGTAAATGCTCAACGTACCGTTCGGGAACTTGAATCTTTGGCCACACTAGCTTGGGATAATCGCCAAGAAGCGTCGCCGCTTGTGGCTTTTTATGATGGACCATTGTTGTTCTGGTTAGGTAAAGATGTTGAAGAATCTGAAAATCTGGAACGCCTTTATTATCGCGCCTTAACGAAATTGAGTGACACCCACCGCACACTGCAAACCGACAAACAAGGGAGTGCGAGTCTGATTGGCTATGTTGACCGTCCGACGAGTCGTTTTGTGATTGCCATGTTGCGTTTGATGGCCTTAGATGAAGTTGAAGTCCGGCGGCGTATCTTAGAATCGATGGGTGAATATGAAGGTCTGACCGATACTTGGCTCTTCCGCGAAATTTTGCAACCGGGCGATCGTTCAGCTTTGATGGTGCAACAAAGTCCGCAAAATAAACTTTATCGTCAAGATGTAGGGGATGATTTCGAAATTGCTTTTTTCTATGTGAATGTCGCCCAGCACGGCAATCCATATTTAGCCCGTGTTGAAATGCCCATGTGGGTCGCCCGCAATCCGCCCTTAGTAGATAATATTCAGGCTTTGGTGGTTTCCCAATGTGATATCACGGGTAATTATCCTTATGTATTGACCCGCGCTGATGAATTAGCCGTAGTCCGAAGCCCAGAAAAACAAGCCCTTGAAGAACTGATTTACACTGAAATGTTACGCAATCAACAGGCCATTGCGGAATCATCAAAACTTGTAGGTAAACATCATACACGAGCTGACCGTCGCCGTTATGGGGATCATTTTTAATAAATCAGATGAGCAATTGCCAATTTAATAACTGTGTTATACTTGAAAGGGATTTCGCCATCCATTTGAAGGTCTATTGCTGATGACAACGCAAGTATATTGGTATTGCCCCCAGCGTATTATTTATGTTCAAATTTATGGTGTCTTGACCATTGAGCAAGTTGCCGAGGGTCATCGACACAATATTGAATTGATGGAATCAGTGCCGCATCAAGATAAAATTCATTTTATTTTCGACAGCAGTAATATGCAACATGGACCAACCAACTTCCTTGAAATTCGGCGAGCAGGCCGCGAATTTTATCGCCACGATCGTTTGGGCTGGTCGATTGGCGTTGGCGATTCTACGCTCATTCGTTTTGTCTCCAGTACCATTGCTCAATTTTCTAATATTAACTATCGAGCCTTCCACTACTTAGAGGAAGGCATTCAATTTTTACAGGAAACTGATTCGAGTTTACCTGAACTCGAATTAAATGGCCCCACAGGTGAGATTCTCTACACACTTGATGAAGGAGAAGAACTGGCAGGTTGATAAGCCTCTTTAGACCAATGTCTTAAGCGCCCTCAGCCTTATCTCCGTCAATGCGTACCGCTAAAACTTCGGCTTCAGCCGTAACCATATTTTCCGTACCTAATGTGCAGTGAATCACGGCCTTGCGTCCTTCTAATTTCTCAACTGTTGCGCGCAAGACAGTTGGTTCATCTAAGGGGGTCGGTTTGCGATAATGGACTTCGAGTTTGCCCGTTACATAGCTTATGGATGGTGCACTTCCCTGCGGACGGCCTTCAGCGCGATATGCGTAGGCAATTGCTGTCCAGATGCTATGGCAATCAATGAGAGAGGCAACCAAACCACCATACATCACATTCGGGAAACCGGCATTGTGGTGGGGTTTGGGATGAAATGTCGCAATAACAGCGGTGCCATCTTCATTCCAATAACTTTTGAGATGCAAACCCATATCATTGGCGGGACCACAACCATAACAACTTCCATTAGGCCATGTATCTTGCAAAGCATCTATATAAAATTCTTCAGTCATCTTAAAAATTTCTCCTGCAAAGGGGTGTGCGAATAGATTTCATAATACCCAATAACTTGAGCGGGCGATAATGTTTATCTTACTGTGTAAAAGTGAACGCGTTCACTTTTATTTTTGATAGAATCAAGTTTTATGAAAATCAAGTCAATTTTGTGAACATGTTCACTTTTTGTTTTACAAACGGCGGCGTTCACCATCATCACCAAGACTGCGGCGCGCTCGTTGAGCGGCTTGAGACACCTTGGCACCTTCGATATAATTCATGTCTTGATAGAAGTCTTCGTCATACGCACGGGTCTTAACAACAACCGGCATCGGCACAGCATGGCCCATAATAATTGCCTGTTGTTTGGTATCCAAACGAGCCAGAACTTCACGCAGGCTACCTGCTCCACTAATGCCTGTCAGAACAGCGGCTACGTCGCGCTCATTATCCAGTAAAGCTGTGACACGTGTCCCGATTTGGCTCATAACCTCTTCATCGATGCCACTCGGGCGTTGATCAACAATCAAGAGAGTGACGTTATATTTCCGCAATTCACGGGCAATGATACCGAAAATAGTTTGACGGGCAATGGCTGGATCGAGGAATTTATGCGCTTCTTCAATAGTAATCAGCAATTGGGGTGGCGCGAGGGATTTATCACCCAAAGATTTTTCGATTTGTTCCACATAATATTCATGGATACGACGCGTTAGATAATTCGCGACGAGAATATAGGCGGCAAGAGTATTGCCATAGCGGCCAAATTCGAGCACGACGCTTTTACCCTGTTCAATGAATTCGATGATTTTACGGACACTTTGCCCTGTGCCATGTGGCTCAAGGAATTGCCAGCGCTCAAAACGAGCTAAACGTCGGGCTAAAGCGGTGATAGAAGTTGAGCTAAAGTTCGTTGTCGCAATAAATTCTTCCATCTCGCCGGGGTCCATCGTCATGAAACGATAAATCCAATCTTTGCCGAGACGCTTATTGAGCATGTAGGCCACATCAATCATGGTATCGCTCAAGTCGAGCGTACTCTTGAGCATTTCGATGTCCATCGGCTCAATTTCATCATAGCCAATTGTTACCACGAAATCATATTTGGATTGACGGCGACGCGAGGATTCCTCATCGAGTGTGAGAATGGTCACTTTGGAAGGGAAAAGTTGCTTCAGACCCTTCACTTTAGGGCCCCGCTCGTCAGTAACTTCCCAGCCATAATCATTGTGCATATCGAAGATGAGATTTACGGCCATATTGCGTTGAATAGTGCCCGCAAGCAAAATCCGGGTGAGGAAACTTTTACCCGTCCCGCTTTTACCAAATACACCCACGGAACGTTCGACTAAACGCCGTAAATCGAGATTAACCTGCGTTTGTTCTAATTCCAGCGGAGCTCCGACATTGAAATGAGTTTCGTCTTCTTTCCCGAAGACATCATTCACATCTTGGACTGTGGCAATCACCACCGGCATAAAGTGGCTAGGAATGGTTTTGACCGGACGCGGTTCATGGTTTTCATCATCAATCATGAGCATTGGTGCAATATGCAGATTCCCGAAAGCGGCTGTCCCCGAATAGACTTCACTCATAAAAGGATCACTTAAATCAGGTGGATTGGCCATGAGAGATTGGTTGGTAACGGCAAGTTGAATATCGGTGACCATGCAGAAGAAGCGTTTCTTCTGTCCACGGACAACTACATAACGTCCGACAGCCAAATCTTCAATCGAAGTATCACGATCTAGCTTGATTTGAATACCTTTACTGAGCGACCCACCTACAACGACACCGAGTCGTTTAGCACTTTCAATCACCGGGCGACCCTGCGCATCGCGGGGAAACCATTCATCTAAGTTTTTACCATCATCACGTCGGTTAAAAGCCATGTTTTACCGTCACCTAAGTTATAAGGGAAAATATGTTCTATAGTCTGCTTCGCAGTATAGGATTTTGTGATGACAGCGTCAAGCGGAGGATAGCATAAAACTTATGGAGAATGGGATAGGTTATAAATCAATCCTTCTCCCTATCATGTCATGGGGAGAAGGATAATGTGGGCAGTTGTGATTCTAACTAAATTACGCTGTCAGAAGTTGATAAAGCGTGCTAACACCTGTGGCACCAATCTTATCCGTTGCATCCCAAGGTGACCAATTACGGTTCTGCCCTAAAAAGGAGCGCGGATCAAGTTCCAGCAAGCCAATAATGACTTCAGCAACCAAACGTGCTCCAACTGGGCCTAAGCCTTCAC
>JBNLCD010000400.1:0-5596 GCA_050303635.1 Anaerolineae bacterium | reverse complement strand
AGATCAACATACGGCGAAAAAATTCGAGTTGGATTTAGAGCAAAAAATCAATTTCAATATTTGGTCAATTGAGGACAGGGCTTTTCTTTGATAGTGAGCGGCTTTTGTTGGCAAATATAAAAAATACTAAAAAATTTCTCTTCAAAAAAAACATCTAATAACAAAATCGCAGATATCTGTTTATTAGAGCCGTTCTGGCTGGATTTATTGAAAATTTATCGAGATTGCGAGTTAACTCTCACCCCTCCATCACTTACAAGGGTAGGTCTTTAATGATTGCGGTGTGGAACCTTATCTTAAGTTGGATTATTTAGACACGGAGGCATACGCAGATGGCTCCCTACTAGTGCGGTCATTAATCCGTTTCGCTAAACACAAATGGTGAATATAAGTCCGAAAAACAGCTTCGTGTTGTTTATAAGTTTGGGATTACACGGTAACATAGCAACTGGTAGGGAAAAATCTATGTATTTTTCCGCTTATGATGAGACGCAGGCCGGAAGGGGTACCCCCATATTTTTCAAACTCATAATCCCATCGCGCTAACGATAGCCATCAATCATCGACAGTCCTCTAGAACTCAAGTAAACTGGCAAGCGTGTATCTTCATCGTTTTGTTTTGAAAAATGAAGATACCCCCTGAATTTATGACAACGCCCGACTGAGATAATTGATATGCTCGATGAACAAGCCGTATCATCTGAAAATCCACAACTTGACCTCACACCACCTGAAAACGATGCGCAGCCCCATTTACCCACACCGCCGCAACCCCCTCAGCGGCAACCGGCTTCACCGGAAAGCTTGCTCCAATTAGGCGTTGTTATCGGCGTCATTCTGATTGCCCTTGGGATTCTAGTGGTTCGGTTACGCGGCGAAGAATTACCAGAGTACTGGTTCGGCCAAACGCTTCCGCTGGGTGATATTGGTCTCGGTTTATTGATTGGATTTGTGGTCAGCGCCGTGATGTGGTTCGCGGGTGATGTGATTGAAGGGTTTAAAATCATCCGTCAGCGGCTGGTTGACACCCTCGATTTTCAATCTCTGCAATGGTGGCAGATTGTGGTCTTGAGTTTATTTGCCGCTTTCCCGGAAGAAATATTTTTTAGAGGTGCTCTGCAACCGCTCGTCGGCCTCATCATCACCGCCGTGATTTTTGGCGCATTGCATAGCGTGACCCGCCTCTATTTTGCCTATGCGACCTTGGCCGGATTGGGATTAGGTCTCTTGGTCCAATGGCGCGGCGATTTATGGATGGCCATTGCTGTGCACTTTGCCGTCGACTTTGTTGGCTTAGGCGTCATGAAATGGTGGGTAAATCAACAATCCGCGCTCGCGCCTAGCCCTGAAGACTAGCATCTATCCTCACCTCAATTGATCGTCTTGCCAGTTAAATCCACGGAGTGAACCTGATTTTAGGCTGAATCGGGTTAGAATGGATGGGGGAGACCATTTAAGATTTAGGGAGGATACCATGAAATATTTATTTTTGATGCTGAGTGTCGCCTTGTTACTCGGAAATTACCCCCGTGTTTCCATGAGTCAGGCGCAGGCTGATACCCCACTCGCCCATCGTATCGGGGTGCGTGTTGGGGCCGATCAAGGCGAATTTTATGATACGGTTACGGGCGAAACTTTTGTCCCCCGTGGCGTGAATTTTATCGACTGGCAAGCTGTGGGCGGCGGCTATTATGATTATCCATTTCGTGTCGATTCGTACGATGCGGAGCGGATACGCACTCATTTTCATGCGCTAGCGTTACGGGGCTACAACACCGTGCGCATTTTCTTCGATCATTGCAATACGGGTGCACAGTGCATCAATAATCCCAACGGCAACGGCCTCAATCCGGCTTATATTGACAATATTGTGGAAACCATGCACATCGCGGGCGAGGAAGGCATTTATCTGATTCTCACCTCCAACGACTTGCCCGATGAAGGCGGTTATTGGGATATTTCGAATCAAGGCGCCAATGCCCAATTTGAAGGTTATCGCAACGCGCATTATCTGACGGAACCGGGCGTGCGCTCGGCCAAAATCTATTGGGAAGACTTGATGCAAGCCTTCACCGAACGCAATGCTCCGACCGAAGTCATTCTGGGGTGGTCATTGTTAAACGAGCAATGGTTTTTCAAAAATTCGCCGCCGCTAGCCCTCAATTCCGGCACCGTTACCACCGCCAATGGCCAAACCTATGATCTCAGCGATCCTGATCAAAAACGGATGATGCTGGTTGAAGGCATTGCCTACTATATCAACGCGGTGAATGGCGTCATTCGGTCCTATGACCCTGATACATTGATTACAACCGGCTTTTTCGCCCCACAATTTCCCAATGAGACTCACATCGGCGGCGATTGGTATGTCGATACGGCTTTATTATTTGACCTAACGACTCTCGATTTTTATGATTTTCATGCCTATCCCGGTGGGGATATAGATGTGATCGCTCAAGCTGAAAACTTCGGTATGCCAGATCATCCTGAAAAACCAGTGATTATGGGTGAAGTCGGCGCATTTAAGCATATTTATGCGGATACGAGTTCCGCCGCGCGTGTTCTGACTGATTGGATTGTCACCTCGTGTACGGCGGGATTTGATGGCTGGCTGTTTTGGGATTATTTTGGTGCGCCGGATGTGATTGATGATGCCGCGTGGGGCATGGTCGCGGATGATAACTTTTTGCTCGATGTGTTTGCGCCCAATAATCAGCCCGATGCGTGTCAGCCCGTCGATGTGCCGACCGATAATATCGCGCTGGGCCAACCAGCGACGGCTTCCCGAAGTTTGCCGGACGAGCCGACTTCAAATCTGACAGATGGTTCCGACGCCCAATGGGGTGCTGGCTCCGATGCGCCGCAATGGGTGGTGATTGATTTAGGCGAACCGCAAGCCATCCGTGAAGTGACGCTCCAAGTGGCCCAATATCCGGCCGGTGAAACCACGCATCAAGTCTGGGCTCAACTTAGTGATGGGCGCTTCGTGTTGCTCGAAACTTTGCAAGATTCCACGAACGATAATGATCTACTCACCATCACCCTTGACCAGCCATTGAGCGCGGTGCAAGCGATTCGCGTCGATAGCCTAAATAGTCCTTCGTGGATTGCATGGAAAGAAATTAGCGTTTTGGGTGGACCATCAAGCGCTGAAGCCTGTGTGGTTTGGGCTGGCGGCACCATCAATCTGCGCGCGGATACGAGCACCACCGCATCTGTCGTGGGCACACTGCAAGCGGGTCGCGGCGCTTATATTGACGCCCAACGCACCGATAGTGCTGGCTTTGTGTGGTGGCATCTCCTTGAAAATGCGTGGGTCCGCAGTGATGTGGTAACCAGTGCTGGACTGTGTGCAGAGTTGCCAATTAGTGAATAAAAGATTGCTACCTTTTTTGTAAAAAAGGTAACACCAAAAAACTTTTAGAAGGGGTCAATATAAAACCCTTTCTAAAAGTTTTGGTCAAGCTTTTACAAAAGCTTGAAAAGTCTTTTTTGTTTCTGATTTTCTATCTCAAAAAGACACTTACACCAACGACTGCTTAATCTGTTCAGCGATTTTCTCACTAATGCCGGAAACAGTCATCAATTCCTCGACGGACGCATTTTGAATCGCGTCAATATTGTTGTCGAAAGCCTTGAGCAATGCCTTGCGTTTAGCAGGTCCAACGCCCGGAATCGAATCTAAACGACTGGCCAACCCCTTCTTAGTGCGTCGCGCCCGATGTCCACTAATGGCAAAACGGTGCGCTTCATCCCGAATCCGTTGCACAAGGAATAAGCCTTCCGTATTGCGCGGTAAACGGACCCCGATTTTTTCACCGGGTTTATAAAGCTCTTCGAAGCGTTTCGCCAAGCCGACGACAGGCACATGCTCCATTAAACCATAATGTTCGAGGACTTCCACCGCCACGCCCAGCTGACCTTTACCCCCATCCACAATGAGCAAATCGGGCAAGAGTCGCCATGTTTCATCTTTATCGCGTTTACCGGGCGGTAAATCGGCATTATCAGCTTCAACCGATTCCACATAACGCCGGAAGCGCCGTGTTAACACTTCCCGCATGGATTGATAGTCGTCCGAACCTTCATGGTCAATGGTGCGGATGTTATAGCGCCGATATTCGCTTTTTTCCGGAGTGCCTTGCGTAAACACCACCCGACTCGCCACCGTAGCGGTACCTTGCATGGTGCTGATGTCATAGCATTCAATGCGATTCGGCGGATTTTCGAGGCCCAGCGCTTCCTGAATCTCGCCCAAAGCTGATTCTTGCTTATGCGTATCCTGTTGCCATTGCGCTTGGAAGAGCGTTAATTGTTCGAGCGCGGTTTCACCCGCTTGTTTCACCAATTTCCGCTTTTCACCACGTTGCGGAATAATCAATTGCGCCTTTTTGCCGCGAATATCACTCAGCCATTCAGTCAAAATATCTTGGTCGGGCAATTCCTCAGGAATCAAAATTTCCGGCGGAATCTCATAGGCCCCTTCGTAAAATTGGGTGATAAAAGCCGCAATCATATCGGCGGATGTGTCGTCTTCATCAATATTGGTCAGCGGGAAAGATTCGCTGGCGATCAAATAACCGGAGCGCACAATAAAGAGTTGCACCAACGCATCGCCTTCTTGTTGCACCACATTGATCACATCTTGATTCGCGCCAATCGTCGCAATTTGAGTTTGGGTGCGGGTAACTTTTTTGATGGCGAAAATTTGATCGCGCAGAGTAGCCGCTTTTTCAAAATCGAGATTTTCAGCAGAGGTTTCCATATCCGTTTGCATTTGTTTAACGATATGTTGACCTTTGCCGTCTAGCACATCCATTAAACCTTGCAAGCTCTCCCGATATTCGGATTGGGACTGCGCGCCTATACACGGTCCACCACACAACTTAATATCATAATATAAGCACGCGCGGGAATCGTTGCCGTCAATATTGCGGTCACAGGTGACATAGGGAAATGCTTTGCGCAACACATCCAAGCTATGCCGCGCCGCCCAACCACTTGAAAATGGGCCAAAATAACGATGGCCATCATGTCGATCTACTTGGCGCGTAATTTCCACCTTGGGAAACGGGTCACCTGTTTTGACGATAATATACGGATAGCGCTTATCGTCTTTCCAAATCACGTTATAGCGTGGCTTGTGGGTGCGGATGAGTTGCGCTTCCACTGTCAACGCCATGACTTCAGTTTCTAAGACAATAATCTGAATATCGTTGGCATAATAACGAATTTTCAGTACTTTACGATCACGATTAGCCGGCTGGAAATACGACCGCACGCGATTGCGTAGATTTTTGGCTTTGCCGATATAAATAATCTTGCCCTGCTCATCAATCATCTGATAAACGCCGGGACTGGTCGGCAAATTAGCCAGAATCTGCTGGATATTTTCCGGAGGTTGATATTTGTTTGGCATAGGCTGTTTGGGTTATTGAACTCGGTTCGAATTAGGTTTGCTATTGTACCGCAAATTGAAATTAGAATATATGGTCTAAAAATTATCATTCTACAAGACAACCAGAGTCCATTTATTGGACTTTGTTTCGCGTAGCGTTGGATTTATGCGACGTTGGATTTATGCGTTTTAATTAAA
>JBNLCD010000399.1:0-5597 GCA_050303635.1 Anaerolineae bacterium | reverse complement strand
TTAGGGTGGCGCAGTCTCATCTAAATAGCTACATCTCTAGTCTACCTTCTTTCTCTTTTACTATACGAGGGTGGCATCGATGTATGCCACCGTTTGCATGTTAGAAAATAATTGGGGGTAACGGTGTATTAGGATGCGTTGGAGTAGAGTTGTTCGCGTAACCGTTGAATATTTTGGCGGAGTTCGTCGTCGCTATCAATTTGGTCGGCAATCTTATTGTAGCTGTAGAGCACCGTGCTGTGATTGCGGCCTAACGCATTGCCAATTTCGGAGAGGGATGCGCCGGTTTCTTCGCGGGCCATGTAAATCGCCAAATGACGAACATTCGTAATTTCGGCGTGACGGCTCTTGCCCACCAAATCGCTGAGGTTGAGTTGGTAGAATTGGGCGGTCTTTTGCAAAACATCGGCCACGCTGAGACGACGTTGAATGGTCGCTTGATCACGCGGACCACTTTTATGACGTAAGAGACGTTCAGCCACTTCAAACGTTAAGCCTTTGCCCATCAAGGTGGCATGGGCTAATACTTGGGTGAGCGTGCCTTCTAATTCGCGCACATTGCCTTCGATGCGTTCGGCGATGAGATGCGCAATATCGAGCGGCAGATAATGACCTTGCACTTCAGCCTTATCCGTCAAAATAGCGAGACGGGTCATCAGTTCCGGCGGATCAATATGGGTCATCAACCCCCACACAAAGCGGGAACGTAAGCGTTCGCTCAGCGTCTCGATTTCTTCGGGATGACGATCGGAGGCCAAGATAATTTGCTTGCCTTGACTATGCAGGGCATTAAACGTGTGGAAAAATTCTTCCTGAATCTGGTTTTTATTTGCTAAGAATTGAATATCATCCACGAGCAAGACATCCACCGTACGATACATATCGCGGAAGGCCACCGTTTGTTTATGACGAATCGCTTCGACCAAATCGTTGGTGAATTGTTCAGCCGTGGTGTAGAGCACCCGATAACCACCAGTGGTCAGCGCATGACCAATTGCGTGCAAGAGATGGGTTTTACCCAGACCCGATCCACCAAAAAACAACAATGGATTATAGGCTTGGGCCGGACGCGCACTCACCGCTTGAGCGGCGGCGTGGGCCATTTGGTTGCTATCGCCCACAATAAAATTATCAAAATGATAATTGGGGTTTAAGCAAGTCTCCCATTCAGCTTCAAGTTCGTCTTCAGCGTAAAAATCATCATCAAACCATTGATTATCAAAGGTTGGTTGTTGTTGTGTCACGATTGCCGATGCCGGGGGCGGCGGTGGAGGAGGTGGTGGGATGTTATCCCACAAAGGTGGGGTTTCTTCAATAACGGATGGTGCAAAACTCTGGTCGCTCGATCCAGCCACAATAAAATTAATTTCGACAGCTTGGCGGAAAATACCCGCAAGCGCATGACTAATGGAGCGATAGAGCCGATTTTCGAGCCAGTCTTTAATATAGGCATTCCGAACGCTGAGTGTGAAAACCCCATTGCGATAGTCAACAAATTCACAATCGCGCACCCATGTTTCATAGGTGGCGTGGTGAAGTTGTACACGCAATTGTCCTTGGGTTGCCCGCCATGCATCCTGCGGTTTCATAACTCAACTTTCTGGGTGCCAAATCATAATAAAACAATACGAATCTATTACACGTATCGATATATAGTTCCAGATACGCGCTCAGGGAACTTTTTTTAAATTATCCAACTGTTATTTTATTGTGTGTCCTGCTCAAGATACTCAGAGGGGGATTGACCCTAAGTTTCTTATATCAAAACCTTTAGAAGTTACTCTATAAGTGGATAAACCCTCGTTCGGGGTTAACTTCGCCACACAATTTTGAAGGTTCAGTTATTCTAACAAGATACACCGAATCTCTCAACTGAAACTTGGCAAATATTTTCTAACCAAACCCCCAATTCCGCATTAATTTTTCCTTTGACACGCCTCTAAAATTTTCTGATTTGTCCCCTGCATAGGGTTTAAGGGGGATAAGATTTTCCAACCTTAAAATTTTGGTTAAATATATTTAATTCTCTAAGCTGGGCATGAATAAAATTGGCTCCTGCGCATGAGAATGGGCGATTGTCAGAAAACAAAACAGGACGAAAATTTCCTCGTCCTGTTTTTTATTTTGCCGTTGTGCAATTTGCCAAATTCAGGTCACTATCTACGGCTTAGTCGTAGAGCAATATGACTTCATCGGCGCGGACATAAGCCCACTGATCACTCCCGATGAAAATGCCGTACCACACATCATTGTCGATGGTTTCTGTCTCAACAATTAGATGCGTATCAAATCCATTGCCATCGTAATCTTGGGGTAAGACGAGCGGTGTGCCGGACAACAAGCGAATCTGCTCACCGGCCGGGCTGTCATAAGCCACAACTGGATGATCGGCGGTAATCATAATCATTCCATTATGGGGTACGTCAATGCCTGTGACGGGCAAAACGGGTGTGGTGAATTCAAAATCATAGGTATCATCGATGCCACCGGATGTCGCGATATGGAAACCATCAACATTCCCATCAAAGGAAGCCCAGCCACTTCCGGCTTTAAATAAGACTGCGCCTAAAGTCG
This sequence comes from Anaerolineae bacterium, assembly GCA_050303635.1. Taxonomy (GTDB): domain Bacteria; phylum Chloroflexota; class Anaerolineae; order Aggregatilineales; family J027; genus JAKEEQ01. The sequence goes on along the minus strand of JBNLCD010000399.1, from coordinate 3,023 downwards.
CGTGAACACCAGCATTGGGATGCGCCGCCAAGACTTGGGCCCATGTGCAGGGACTACTTTGGATGCATGCGGTGTATGCGCCACTGCTACCCCACCAAAGACCATTTAAGGGAGACCATGTTTGCCATGTATTGTCCAACACTGTTTCAGTCCGATAAGGTTCATATACCAGACGACCTTGCCAGCCCGTGTTGCCATCGGTGAGATCATAGTCAATGTTAAATTGCAAAGCCACGGCTAGAACTGAACCGCCACTGGCGCGATAACTGCTATAACTCAAGGCGGTGATATCGCTGAGGTACGTGCCCAGATAGTCAGCTTTAGCCGCCATCCACCCAGCATTACTCGCACTGAGTGTAAAATTTAGACTACCGGTGCCCATCGGCGGGGTAGCGGGACCATCAACGAGGGCCACCGAACCACCGCCATTCCCGTTATCATCAACAATGACCCAGCCATCCATCGCTGTTGGTGTGACAATAATGGTAGCGGCTTCAGCCGAAGGTGGTGCTACGAACAAACTCGGAAATACAGCACCCAGTAAAACAACTACAATCAATAAACGTAAACTTTTTACCATGTGAATAATCCTTAACCATATCCAATATATATTCTATAGATGTTAAAAATAAAACATGGTTTTATTATACCTAGTCATGTTTCAATTATTGAAGTATTAGGGGAATTTATGGAGGATTTTATACTTTTTTAGGGAGGATGGTCATCAATATAATGTAAGGTATGGCTAGGCAAGGGCCTGAAGACCCTTGTTAAATAATCTTGGGTTGAATAGGTCTGGTAACCCGTCTCATTAGTCACGAAGGCTGATCAACTTAGCAATCATCCGCTCCCGGATTCAAGACTAAACCCACATCAACTATAATAAAAACAGGGAGATTAGTTTAATCTCCCTGTCATTTTTACATATTAATCGAGCGCTTAGAGCTTTTCGGCGATGCTCTTGGCTTGGGTGAACAGAAGCAAGTAGTCCGGGCCACCCGCTTTACTGTCGGTCCCGCTCATATTGAAGCCACCGAAGGGATGAACACCGACTAAAGCCCCCGTGCACTTGCGATTGAAGTACAGGTTACCCACATGATATTCATGACGAGCGCGTTCGAGGCGGTCGCGGTCATTAGAGAATAAAGCCCCGGTCAAACCATATTCGGTGCCGTTGGCAATATCGAGAATATCGTCGAAGTCTTCAGCTTTAATCATGGTCAACACCGGGCCAAAGATTTCTTCTTGGGCCAATTTATCATCAGATGGCACATTGCCGAAAACAGTCGGTTCAATGAAGTAACCGTCCGTATCGGTTTCAATGGCGTTACCACCTGCCAAAAGTTCGTGATGGTCACGACCATAAGCAATATAGTCCATGATGCTATTGAAGGCCTTCTTATCAATCACTGGACCCATATAAACATCCTTGGATTGATCGGTTTCGCCAACGCTCAAGGCATTGGTGAGTTCAACCACGCGTTCGGCCACTTGATCGTAAATATCTTTGTGCAAGATGGCGCGGCTACCCGCTGAACATTTTTGACCTTGGAAACCAAAGGCGCTGGCTACAATACTGACAGCGGCGCTTTCGAGATCGGCAGTTTCATCAACCAAAACAGCATCTTTACCGCCCATTTCAAGCACGGTACGCTTCAACCAAATTTGGCCATCATGAACCTTGGATGCCCGTTCGAAGATGCGCAAGCCAACTTCCTTGGAGCCGGTAAACGCAATGAAGCGGGTCAACGGATGGTCAACAATGGTATCACCGATGGCGCTCCCCGGACCGGGCAAGAAGTTCAAAACCCCGGCAGGAATGTGTTGATCGAAGAACAGTTTGCAGAGTTGGTAAGCAATGGCCGGACTGGTGCTCGCTGGTTTTTGGATAACACTATTCCCCGCGACAATAGCGGCGGTGGTCATCCCGGTCATGATCGCGTTGGGGAAGTTCCACGGCGGAATCACAGCCCCGACACCCAGACCAATATATTGTAAGTCAAGTTGTTCGGTGGGATTGATATACAGCAAATCGGAGGCGCGGTCCAAACGCATCATTTGACGCGCATAATATTCCATGAAGTCAATGGCTTCGGCGGTATCTGCATCCGCTTCAACCCAGCTCTTGCCAACTTCGAAAACCATCCATGCGGAGAATTCGTGTTTCCGACGACGCATTTCATGCGCGGCATTGAGCAAATAGCGCGCGCGGACTTCAGCCGGCGTAAAGCGCCATTTCAAATAAGCGGCATGGGCTTGTTCAACAGCTTGTACGGCAATTTCTTGTGTGCCTTTTGAAAAATAGCCAACCACTTCGTCAGGGCGCGCGGGATTGATGGACGCAATCTTGTCATCCGTCCAAATTTCTTCGCCATTAACGACGAGCGGGTATTCGCGGCCCAATTGACTACGCACGAGTTCAATAGCATCGGCAAATGCTTTGAGATTATCTGGATTACTGAAATCAGTTAAGGGTTCGTTGCGGAATTCAGGCAACATAAATGGGGATTCCTCCAAATAAATTGTATTGGAAATTGATAGGATGATAGGCGGTTATGGGGTGCCTATCGAATATTCAGAGTGATTATACCTATTTTAAATAGTTTTATCAGGTGATATTTTCTGGATTGGCGGGTGTACTTCGGCCTGAATTTACGGGAAATGGCTATGGGAACCCTATTCGCCTCTCGCTTGAACTCGATGAGCAAATAGTGAATCTTTTGTGGATGTGACTTCTCGCCATAAATGGTTATGAGGAATACGTATTTTCTGATAGAGCATTCGGTAAAATGGCTGATTTGAGTAGAATCTATTCGAATTGGCAAGAACTAAATTTTCAGGTTGATAAATGTCTCTTCAAGATCGAGTTGCGCGCCACGCGCAAAAGCCTGTTCAAATTCATCGGGTGGCAGAAGTTGTTCCAATTTCTGACGAGCTGATTGTGCATATTGATAATTATAATCATGTGGATGTATTCTTGGATGATTATAGTATAATCCTAGCAATTGCCCCGCCTCTATCCA
>JBNLCD010000398.1:0-5599 GCA_050303635.1 Anaerolineae bacterium | reverse complement strand
GGTGGCACGGATCGCGCCGAAGTCAAACCCAATGTCACCTATGTTTATGAAATTCGCTTCCCGGCTGAAGTGGATGCCGCTGATCGTTTGTGTAAAACTGAAGGTATCAGTGAAGTGACCGATGATAATACGCAAATCGTCTTTGATCGCGGCTCATTTATGTTGCCGTCGGGCTCCACGCAAGAATTCAACATCGCCTCAGCGCGTGAGGAATCCACGGAAGAAGCCGAATAAGCACACAATTTGATGTGTATTGAACACAAAAAATGGGTGACCTCTCCTTGGCCACCCATTTTTATTTTATGAGATGCTGTTGTGTTCTGTATGTGAGCCCAATAACCGCTCGGACTTGGATGTTAGCAACGCTGTTGGGTGTGGTTTACCAACGGAAATTCTTGAAACGGTGTTGGTAAGTAGATTGGAAATAATCGCTCACGCCATCGCCGTCTTCATCAATGAAATTGGGGCCTGCGTTATCGCAAATACCATCGCCATCTTCATCGACAAAATTTGACGCACAGTTGGTGCCACAATTATCACAGATACCGTCCCCGTCTTCGTCAACAAAATTGGAAGCGCAATTATCACAAATGCCATCTCCATTTTGGTCAACATAATTCGGGCCGCTGGGGTTATCATTGCCATTCCCACCATGGCCATGACGATTCCCGTTGCCGCGTGGACCACCCGCTTCAGCGACGAGCGGCACCACTAACATAGCGGCAATGACTAAAACCACACTCAGAACGAGAAGTTTTTTAAGCATAGCAAGCCTCCTTGCCTATTTACTTACGCGTGTTTTGGTTTAGGGCTGTGTTCCAAATCCGAAACAGGTTTGCCCCAACAAGAGTCTTCGGGCCCTTGCGTGGCCAAAACTCACGTTAACTTCAAGATATCTTCATTATCCAATGAATTTGTAAACTAGAGTTTAAGAAATTATGTGGAAATTGTGTGGGTTGAAAATTTGGCTTGAGAAGTACCACTAGAGCAGAAGAAGAACGAAAATGAGGGCGACCTCGCCAAGGCCGCCCATGCTAACTCTTCAGAAATGCTTTCCATGAAACTGGTTCGTTATTTACCAGCGGAATTTCGCAAATTGGCGTTGCAGATTGGCACTCAAACTGTCACAGACACCATCACCGTCGGCATCGACAAAGTTCAGGTTTTGGCTAGCATCAGTGCTATTCAGGTTCGCATTGGCATGTGCATTCGCGTAACTATTCGGTTCATTATCACAGAGACCGTCGCCATCTTCATCAATGAAGTTGACACTGCTTTGATCGCAGATGCCGTCCCCATGAGTTTGTCCATTGCCGCGACCTTGCGGACCACCGGCTTCAGCCACGAGCGGTACAAATATCATAGCCGCAATCACAATCACCATACTTACGACGAGCAATTTCTTTAACATTTTCAAGCCTCCTTGCTTGTTTGTTTCGAGTTACTTGTATTATCGCGCCGACATATAAACAAATTTTTAAGAAGTTGTGTGGAGATTGTGTGGGTGATGGCGAAAGGATATTCGGGTAAAAAAATGAGCGACCTTAGCCAAGCCGCTCATCATTTTTTAGGAGTGATTGTAGCCATAACTTGGCCCTAAATAGGTTGGGTATCGAATTTGGGCATCACATAACCCAGCCGGGCAAAGGCCCAATCATCCTCTAAACGATAAATATAGGCTTCGAGGGCCCGAAATGCAGTCGGATAAACTGCTTCAAATTGACGCAAAACTTGCATCATCTGCGTCCGATTGGACAAGACTTCAGATGGGTGACCGTGGATGTTTGTACGCAGTACGTTCAAGTAGCGGCGAACAATTTGGGCTTCAGCTTGATAACCATCGTTGATGAGGCACCGAATGGCATAACCAGCGAGAAGTTGACGTTGAATAGCGTTCATGATTACAACCTGCTTTCTGAGATAATAACGATGATAAATTTCCTCCACCAAGATAACGGTGTTATTAGCTTAGTCGTCTGTTATACGCAGTTTGGTTCGCGAGATAATCAGCAAGATAATGAACGTTAAGAAACCTAGCCAGACAGCTCGAAACAAAATGCGCGTGGAAAGAAATGGTTTAGGTTGAAGCTCGATTTTTAGATCAACTGTATCGTCGGGTGTGATGTTCTCAAGTTGACAGTTTTCATCATCATCCTGACAAAAAACAGCATGTCTATCAAAATCTTTTTCATAGTACAAAGCATAATCCGCATGTTCAGCCGTTAAGACCAATTCAGACCACTCAAAAATCCATCGTTCTTCAAACGTAAAATAGCCATGCTTATCTGTGCGGGTTGTGATGCTAGAATTTTCTTTGGCACAAGGCCAATCGTCAGCATTGATGCTTTGTACTGTTAATTTGACGTCCGCAACAGGTTCACCACGTTGATTGACAACTTGACCTTGAATCGGCGGCATCAGCGCGAAATTCCAACATGTTTCGGCAATACCAGGACCGAAGCCAAATTCTGGCGTATAAGCGGCGGGTGCTGTTAAGTCTGGCGCGGCTAGCCATGCCTTGAGGAACGGTTCACCAAATACAATGCCACAACTGCCGAGGAGGAGTATCCAAAAAATACTGAGTAGAGTTTTCCAAAATCGTTCGGGAATCAGCCTCAATATCAAAGAAAGAAACGGGAACATCAGAACGCACCCGATAAAGACCAAAAAAGCTTTCATCGCCCACCATGTGCTATTTACTCAAACAAGATTTTCTTTAATTTAGAACGAATGACATAAAAATGCGGCTTCTTAAGTAACCAATCTTAAGCACTTGAGTGCTTGTGTGTTCGTAACTTGGGGATATGGTTTGATAAATCGAATTGTCAGGCATTGCCCTCGGATGTTACAATGCAGACACAATTTAGTTAAATCAATTTATAGAGGTGAAAGACTAGTGACCAAGCGTGTGCTTTCAGGCATTCAGCCTTCCGGTAATCTAACCATTGGTAATTATCTCGGCGCATTACGCCAATGGGTGCAAAATCAAGCTAATTTTGATGCGTTTTATTGCGTCGTCGATTTACATGCCATCACCGTTCAGCACGATCCGGCTGAATTAGCACAAAAAACCCGCGAAGTTGCGGCTCTATACTTGGCTTCAGGCTTAAGCGCTGAAACCAATACTGTTTTTGTGCAATCCCATGTTAAAGCACACAGTGAACTCGCTTGGTTGCTGATTTGTAATACACCGCTCGGTTGGCTCAATCGTATGACGCAATTCAAGGATAAGTCAGCCAAACAACAAACTGAAAATATTTCCAACGGGTTGCTCAGCTATCCGGTGCTCATGGCCGCCGATATTTTGCTCTATCATGCGGAAGCGGTACCTGTTGGTGATGATCAACGCCAACATATTGAGCTTACCCGTGATTTGGCCCAACGCTTCAATCACATGTATGGTGAAACCTTCACCATTCCCGAAGCGATGATTCCGCCGGATGGGGCCCGCATTATGGGCTTAGATTCACCGACGGATAAAATGAGCAAGAGTTCCGATGCGCAAGGCCATGCTGTGTATTTGCTCGATGATATTGATGTGGCCCGTAAGAAATTCATGCGCGCCGTCACGGATTCTGACCGTATCATCAAATTCAGTGATGAGGCTGAACGGGCGGGTGTCAATAACTTGCTGACCATTTATCAAGCAGTCACAGGTGAAACCAAAGAAGCTGTTGAAGAACACTTTGTGGATGCCCGTGGTTATGGCGATCTCAAGAAAGCCGTCGCTGAAGCCACCATTGAAAATGTTCTCAAGCCCATTCAAGCCAACTACAAAGAACTGACCGAAGACCAAAGCTATATCGATGGTATTTTGGCCAGTGGTGCCGAAAAAGCCCGTGAAATTGCGGACAAGACGTTGCGCACCGCTCAAGAAAATATGGGCTTCTTAGTCAAGTAACGCTGATTCTTCAACCTCTCCTGCACCGTAAACTGTGGGAGAGGGATTTTAGCCAATATTGAATTATTACCTTATTAAAGGACCAAACATGACCGACGAGCCACGCACTGACCAACTTCCAGCACCTTTATTGGGCTGTTTATTCTGTCACGCGGAAGGCACTATTATTCAGTCGGAAGGTCGACGTTTTTTTGGCATTGGCGAAGCATTGCCGACGTTGACCTGTAATAATTGTGGTTGTGTGGCTGTGTTGGAAGTTGGCAATACGTCCGAGGATTGGCGCATTCGCTATCGCAAATATAGCCGTGAGCGCGAATATCATTTCGCTACCCAACATTTGGGCAAAGGCGGTTGGCTCGAAGCCGAAGACGCGCTCGAATTGAGCCGTTTGGCCTATATTCAACGGCACCGTGTCCAACAAGCGCGCCAAGGTGATTTGAGTTGGCTCAAACCGGTTGAGTTAGCACCACCGCCCCCCATCGTGAATCCTGATGAAACGATTTTTCTGCATTTTCGCTATGCCACTTTGCGCCAAGGTCAAGGGACGCGCTTTATTCGTCAGGACGATAATATTATTGACTCCGGCGCATTCTATGTAACCGGCGAAAATATCCACCTCCTCGGCCAAAAACGTAATTGGTCCCATCCCCTGAGCAATATTCGCAAAGTTGATTTTAATGGCGATGCGTGGTTGATCTATCTGCAAAACGAGGAAATCGAAGAATATTTCCGCGGCGATAGTGAACCCGAAATTATGGACGCCCAACTCATTGCGGCCATTGTGCAAGCGCTTCGGGGTCAAGCTGAGAGCTAAGTTTCGGGGCAAACTTAATATGAAACACCAAAATTTTTTAGAGGAAAAGACTTTCCAAGCTTTTGGAAAAGCTTGACCAAAACTTTTAGAAAGGGTTTAACTCCGGACGGCGTAGCGCATCGCGATGACTCCATTGCGGAATGCTTGCTGTTCAATCAATTCCAAATCCAAGCGCAAACCATCTGGCAAGAACTGTTTTCCGCCGCCAACAATGATGGGCAAAACGAAGATTTGGATTTCGTCCACAAGACCCGCTCTGAGTGCCTGCGCGGCGATTTCAGGACCCTGAATAGTTAAATCACGTTTGGCATTAATCTTGAGCTGACGGACTTCATCAGGATTGAACTCGCGCTCAATCCGAGTCCGGGCACTGCGTGGTTCAGTCAGGGTTCGGGAGTATACAATCTTCTCGGCGGCCTGCCACTGCTCCGCAAAATCGAGATGAAATTTCTCATGATTGTGGGCCGCATACGCTGTTTCCCAATACACCATAGCCTCATACATCCTCCGCCCGTAAAGAAAAGTGCCGCATGGCGAACAGACGTCGTTAATATAGCTGTTCCACTCCTCGTCGGGCGTGATCCAACCGAAGTCGCCATGCTCATCTTCAACATAAGTGTCCAGCGATGTATTCATTAGGTAGATGAGCTTAGCCATGCGTCAGCCTTTCCAGTCAATATAATGATATATAAATTTTAGAATATATGTTCTAAAAAGTCAAAACTTATTAAAAAAAGGACACGCTCAATTGAACGTGTCCCCTTTATTTTGTCTAGCTATTCTACGAATCGGTTGTTGTAAATAGAGCAAGTGCATAAATTAACATTATTTAGATTTCATGGCGAATAGATTAATTCTCGTTATACTTGAAGTCAGTATCAGGT
>JBNLCD010000397.1:0-5605 GCA_050303635.1 Anaerolineae bacterium | reverse complement strand
CAACTGAGGTGGTGCCGGGTTTCATTTATTACAAACGTGCCGATGATATTATCGTCTACCACTTCACAAAATTGACACGAGCAGTCGTAGATTCATATGCCGCGCGGGCAAGTTACAGTGATGCGAAGGGCATAGCCAATCATGAGCATGTTCGTAGTATGTACATTGGGCGCGGTTTAATCCCGACACCCTATTTTCTTTCTACAATTGTCAAGCTCTCACAAGAAACCCCGGACGAATTGCTTGAATCACTGGCGGCAGTAACGGGCGATAATCTACCCACCACATTATTGCAAGTAATGATCCGCCAAATTGACCCTAAAGTCTTTGGCTCAGTTCAGTTCTTTGTCCATGAAAAAGAAGCCGTTAAATGGCTGAACGAGCGCGATGAAGCGTTGCGTGCTAATCAATAACCCTTCTTCAAATTAATCCGATGCGGCAAATCTTGTCCCGTAACAGCTAAATTCAACATATCCGCGATAGCTAGCATACGACGTTCGGTGGTTTCAATAGACCCGCCGGCGCGATGGGGACTCATCACTAAATTTTCGAGTTCATGAAAAGGGTAATCACTTGGTGATGTATTATGTGATTCTTCTTTAGAGGGTGGATAGTTATACCAAACATCACTACCTGCCGCATAAATTTTACTTTGTTTGAGTGCCACGTAAAATGCTTTTTCCTCGATAATATGCCCCCGTCCACCATTGACGACCACCGCATGTTCCGGCAATAGATTGAGTTCCGTTTCGCCTAATAAACCATCGGTTTCGTCGGTATGCGGCAAACTAATCAACAGAAAATTGGCTTGCGGCAGAAGATCATGCAGGGTATCCGGTGGATAAATTTCATCAAGAACATCATCTGTTTTTTGCGGAGTGCGACGAGTCGCGATTACCCGCATCCCAAAGCCCTTACACATCCGCGCTAGCCGTTGTCCAATTGAACCATAACCTAAAATTAAAACAGTTTTGCCTTCGAGCATGACCGACGGATTATCACCATAGCGCACAGTCCAGTTGTTTTCACGGAATTTACGATCAACCGGTACAATAAATTTTGCCGCACTGAGGAGCATAGCCATCATCATTTCCGCCGTAATCACCGCGTTGTGGTGAATATTATGGATCGCAATTTGGGGATAATCTTGCATCAAGTCACGGGTGGTATTGGGTAAGCCTGCCCACGGAATGAGTAAAGTGTGCAGATTGGGACTGGCGGTCAAATTTTCCACTGAAGGACGCCCCTCAACCAGAACATGATATTCGGCAGGTTCGGGACGCGTTTCTCCCACCACCAGATTTACATCAGGGTGAAGTGCCTCCGTCAAAATCTGATAGGCGGGGTCATCAACTTCAATATACGGATAATAGACGTTTAGGCTCATTCGGCGTGCACATCCCGCACGATGCTGATAACCTCAAAATTACCATTTTCAGTTGGCTCTAAAACGACAAACATGGGAATCCCCATCTGTTGCCAAAATTCAATGGCATTGACCCCCGCGCGGCGTTCCAAAAAGAGCGCCATCACCGTGCCGTGCGTGGCGATGCCAAGATTTTCATCTGGATATTGGCTGTGGATGCTATCAATAGCTTGCGCGAAACGTTGGTAAGCGTCAATGCCACTTTCCTCCCCAAAAACGACCTCATCCGGTTGTTCAAAAAGTTTCCGGACAGCGGCAGTCCGCTCTTCAATGGAGTTAAACCAGCCAACAGTATAACGTTTTTGTTCATATAAGTCCGGCGCAGTTTCGACAGGAATATCTAAATATTCAGCCACCAATTGGCCGGTTTGCATGGCTTTGGGTTCATCGCTAGTAATCATGCGTTGAATATCATGGGGACGCAATTTTTCGGCAAGTGGCTGGCAATTGGCCCGCCCTTTTTCAGATAACTCCCAATAATGTGAATTTACATCGTGGATCTGATTGGGGTTCGAATGGCGAATTAAGATAAGACGCGGCATGTTTTTTTCTGACATTTGATCTTTCACCACAGGGTATCGACGCTGAGTAAAATAATGCTCCTTTAGTTATACCATTGGATATGGTTCAGCGTAAAATTTACAACAAAAAATGGCTAATCAGACAGATCAGCCATTTTGCTTTCCATCTTTAGATAATTGTGTAGTTCGTGTTATTCAGTCACGGTTTCGATCAAGTCGATGGTGAAAAATTCGGCGGGTGTTTCATTGGTCGGATCAAATAATTTATCCATTTGGCCGAATAAAACATAGACAGCGCCATCCAACTCAGTCGCAGTCGTACCTTGATCAGCCGTGGAGACAACGCTGACAACTTGGGCACTCGTCCAATCATCATCACTGGTAATGAAATAGACATTACCGGGTTCCCCTGTGAGGATATTATTGGTGACCACCACCAACGTACCATCTTCTTGCAGGACCAAACCATCAGCCCCGAAAAGTTCAGTGTCCAATTCAACCGTCGTGAAATCAGCCGGATTTTCGACAGGGATTTTGAACAAAACACCTTCGTTGTATTTGGCTACCAGTAAATAACCATCAGGATGATAGACAATACCATTGAGATTGAAACCATCACCTAAGAAACGGTCATCTTGGAGGAAAATTTCAGCTTCGCCCTCTGGTGAAACACGGTAAATGATAGGTGAAAAACTATCAGTGACATAGATATTGCCAGCATCATCAAATACAAAATCATTGGCGAAATGTGGTATGCCGGGGGCGAGTTCACCTAAATTAATGAAATCAAGCATTTCGCCCGTCGCTAAATCGAAACGAACCAATGAGGCCAATTGACCGGTTGTTGCTTCGCTAGACTTGGCACTCACGCCGGGATCACTGTTCGCTACCACGAGCTGATTATTCACAGAATCAACATGGACACCCAAAATAGCGACTAAATCTTCGTTTTCGGCAAAGAGTTCGATCTCACCCGATTGGGTCACTTTATAAATTGCGCCACCACTGGGTGACCCCACATAAAAATCTGTACCATCGGTGGCAATCCCTTCGGGATAAACACCAACGGCTTCCACTTCAATTTGGCCACCATCTTGAGCCAGCACGCTCATGACGGATACCAAACCAACTAAAAGTACAACTACAGTAATGATGCGTTTCATCAAATTTCTCCTATTCTGAAAATTAGTGATTACAAACATTAGTATGGGGGACATGTCATGCTCTAAACAGAAGCGCATTTATCATAGGAGTAGCAGTCCCATGATAAAAATTGGGAATCGGTGTAAGCTATAGAAACCACATCCACCCAAGCAAGCGGGAGAAATTGAGATGCAAGCCGAAAAAAGACGGGAAGAATTAGGCGATTTTTTGAAAACACGGCGGGCTCGAATTCAACCGGAAGAGGTTGGTTTGCCACGCGGTCAGCGTCGCCGTACACCCGGTTTACGGCGTGAAGAAGTTGCCCAACTTGCCGGAATTGGCGTGGATTGGTATACGTGGCTGGAGCAAGGGCGGGATATTCGTGTTTCAGAAGATGTCCTTGAAAGTTTGGTGCGCACCCTGCATCTGAGTGAAGCTGAACGTCGGCATTTATATTTGCTGGCGCATAAGCAAGCCCCGCCGCTGAAGCAAGTCGCAAAATCAGTGGAAGCGAGTCCGGTTTTACAACAACTCGTTGATCAACAGGGTAATTTCCCCACTTATATTATTGACTACAAGTGGGATGTGGTGGTCTGGAACAAAAGCTCAGTTATTTTATTTGATGATATTGAACGAATGCCGCGCCGCAATGTCTTGCTGATGATCTTTAAAAATCGCCGTTTCCGCAAAAGCTTAACTGATTGGCAAGGTCATGCGCAACGGGTTATGGCTCAATATCGGGCGACATATGGGCAATATATTGGCGACCCAAATTTTGAAACGATTATCGAGCAATTACACATTGAAAGTCCTGAATTTGCTGATTGGTGGGACAATCATGATATTGTCGGGCGCGCGGATGTCCACAAAGAGATCATTCATCCCCAAGTTGGGAATCTGTATTTTGATCAAATTGCGATGACATTAGCCCATGCGCCCGATATGATGATGGCCATCCATATTCCTGAACCAGACACGGATACTGCCGAGAAAATCGAACAATTACTCAGCCGCATGAAAGCCTAAGATGCCCGGCGCATTGTGATTTTTTGTCGACCCCATGACGTGGCTAGCCATGTTGCTAAGCGGAGCCATTTGAATGTGCGGCGCTGAACGGATAACTTAAGTTGTTCGTTTTCTTCAATGCCTTGGTCATTATTGACCGCTTCAATTTGAGGTCTTTTAGCTTGAATAGCTGACCATTGTTTCTGGGTATAATGATCTTCAATTTCTTGGGCGAGTTGTTGACCTTGGCGCAAAGTATTTTGGACATTCCGCGCGTCGTGCTCCGAAATAAGCCCATATTCACCCTTCAATTCACTAAAGCGCAAACAAGCTTCATAGGTGCTCTGAACAATCTCATGGCGGCTCATCCAGTTGGTTTCGTAATTGAGGGTAAATTGCCAACTCGGTTCCAGCAGAGCACGCCGATGTTCTTCTAAGCTCCGATAGAAAATGTGATAGCCATGTTTGTCTGGTTGTTCAAACGCTAGACTACCCGGATCAACAAAGGGGGCCATTGGCCCGATAAAAGGTCGTAGGCGTTGTTGTTGACCAAAATTTTGGAGCAGATAACGGGCATAGTCCGCGCTTGCCAACACGGAATCGTACGTTTGTTGCGGTAGACCTGCCATAAAGAATAGATCAATGCGTTGTGCTCCATATGTGAAGGCCGAACGCAAAGTATCTTCAAAGGCTTCATTGCTATATTTTTTGCCAAAAGCATGACGTACGAGCGGGTCATGACTTTCAATCGAGACTTCTAGCGCAAAATTAGGAATGGATTGGGCGACTTTCGCAAAGAAATTATCATGCGCAGGGCTAAAGAGTTCGATAATCACGGGAACATCAATGCCAGTCACCGCATCCAAAAATTCTTGCGCATATTTGGGTCCAGCTTGCCGAATATCGCCCAGCACGAAAACAGGTCCATTACTAATCGAGGCTATGTGGAACATATCTGCCGCCAAATTTCCAGGTGAGCGGAAAGCAGGTCGACTCCGGCCATGCATTTTTTTAAATGCAAAGGCCGAACCACCACAACCCACACAATTCATGACACAGCCGCGACAACTGACCACAGGCATAATCGGATATTTAAGCCAGCCAATGAACGGTAAATAGCTCAGCAAATCGCGTTCGCGGACAGCCGACATCATGACGCGCCGAAAATCTAAATCCACAAAATCAAAATCGGCAGGTTTAGCGGTATGCGGATTAATTTGAATTTCACCGTCCGCATCTTGCCATGTTAGATTGGGCACCGTGCTCAAATCACCAGCGTTTTGGATAACGTCCATCAACTGCAAGACCGCTGTCTCAGTGGAATCACCACGCATGACAAAATCAACTTGTGGATATTGAATCAACTCCTCATGATAGTAAGTTGAGGAGAATCCGCCGAATAGAATGGGCGTATTCGGAAAAGAGCGCCGCACAATTTTGGCAATTTCTAGCGCGCCTTGGGCATGAGGTAACCAATGTAAATCAATACCAAAAACCAACGGTTCGCTGA
>JBNLCD010000396.1:0-5607 GCA_050303635.1 Anaerolineae bacterium | reverse complement strand
ATCACTGCGATAATTAGCCACCAGCATAATCGGTAAATTATCCATAATATCAAGCAAGTGTTGCAACGGCAGTAAGCTTTCACGCGCCCACTGCAAATCATCTATCAACAGGACCACCGGTTGTTGTTGGCGGCGAATCACATCGGCAATAGTAAAGATTAACCGTTCTTGGATAAGCCGACTTTCTAAAGCAGGCGCATCGGGTATCGAGCGATCCAATAAGCGATCAATATTGGGGATTAAGGGTTTGAGAATACCTGCTTCCAGATCGTTGAGTTCTACATTAAGAATCAAACGCGGCAAAATATCGCGCCACATTTGATAGTGCAACCCGCCATCTTCTTCGAGATGACCGCGCACCACCACGGCCCCATGCACCATCGCGCGAATCCGCAACTCATTCATCAAACGCGATTTACCAACGCCACTTTCGCCCCCAATCAGCCATGCCACCCCTTTTTCGGTATCGAGCATGGTTTGCAGAGCTCTGGTCAATTGTTCGAGTTCAGCCGTCCGCCCGACAAATTTTGCCGCTTCAATAAAACTCTCGCGAATAGCGACACTTTCGGCAGGCAGAGGATAATCAGCCGCATTACATAAATCAACAATCACGGAATACGCATCGCGATAACGTTCGTCAGGGTCTTTGGCCAATAAGCGCCGCACAACATTCACCACCGGATCATTTACCGGCGTTGGTTGGCTGAAAGGATGCGCAGGTGCGGGCGCGGTATCTTCACTCACCCGTCCCACGGTAATATTTAAATCGTCCTCTAGATTGCTTGGCGATAACACATCTTTGGTCATGGTATCGCCATCAAAAGGACCTTTCGTGTCCGAATCACCGAGCATCATGGTCGGCGCTTCCGCGATATCCTCGACAAGGGTATTTTCCGCGATATCTTGCCACTCGTCATCATCATCGAGTTGCGTCCGCGCGGTGCCAATGCCGGGGTCTTGCGTAAAGGTGGTGGGTTGAGCCGCACTATGGTCTAGTTTCCGATAGGCCTGAAAACTGGGTTCGGCATGTAAAATTTCATAAATGAGTTTATTTTTATTGCTGATGTCAAAAGGATAATGTCCAAAAATAAGTTCATAGGCAATCACACCAACGGCAAACAGATCAGAGGCTTCGTCAGCAGGCTTGTTCATGAAGAGTTCCGGAGCCATATAAGCCAGCGTGCCGCCCGTCATCTGATCATCTTCTTGGGAAACGGCTAACCCAAAATCCAAAACACGCACATGATTTTCCACCACCAAAACATTGCTCGGTTTAATATCGCGGTGGATAATGCCGCGTCGATGTAAATAGGTCATGGCTTGCAATAATTGCAGAAGCAGGGCAATCCGCGCCTCGAGTTGCGCATCCTCGGCGGCGGTGTGGAGCGATTGAGCATTTTCTAATAAATTCATGGTGAAAAAAGGCTGGCGTTGTTCATCAAACCCATAATCTAACACGCTGATGATATTGGGATGCCGTAAGGAAGCCAGCGTTTGAAACTCAAGCCCCAACGCCAAACGCAAATTTGAGCTTTGATGGGTTTCCGAGCCTTGTAAAATTAATTGCGCGGAATTGACTAAAACTTGTTTTAAGGCAACAGCTTCCCCCGTGAGACGATCAATTGCGCGGTGGACCACCCCCATGCCACCTTTACCTAGTTCCGCCTCAAGCTGATACCGATTATTAATTGTTGGCTGTGCCATAATTTACCTTCACTATTTAATGCCATCCCAATTTTCTTTATACCACGAATAGGCATTCTTGAAAAAATAAATTCGTTCACCCAGAACGAACCTTTAGTCTATATTTTAGCCTCACACGCGGATTGTTGGTAGCAAACTTCATAAGTTCATTCTAGGTTATTTGTTGCCCGCTCATCTGAGCGGGCCTAGCGGTTTTGATTGATTAGGTTGAATCAATGAATCAACCTATCAACCTATCTGTCAACCTATTTTGGGCAAAACCCGCATCAGTACATGCTCTCAAGTGGTGAGTGCCGCTCCTTAGGTGATACAATAGTTCACACCGATTGATTTAAATCTGCTGAGAGAAAGTTAACATTTTATGATTAATCCCCAATTAAAAGATAAGGTGGTACTCATTACAGGTGCCAATCACGGCATTGGTGCGGAGACAGCCCGTCGTCTCGCGGAACAAGGGGCCAAGGTTTTTATTACTTATTATCGTGTCGACAATGAATATTCTGCGGAAGAATTGGCCCAAGCTGAACAAGCCAATATTGGGGGCGATAGTCTTTATCATGCCAAGCAACAGCAATCCGCCGATGTTGTCCTGAATGACATTCGTGCCCAAGGTGGTCAGGCTGAAGCAATCGAGGCTGATTTGAGCGATGCCAACATCATCCCTCAGCTATTTGACGCCTGCGCAAAAGCTTTCGGTCCCGTGGATATTCTCATCAACAACCATACCCACTGTGAACCCGAAACATTTGACCCGGAATTGGTCACCGAGGAAGGGGGCGGTGTCAACTTAACCAACGCCGCAAGTATTGATAAACATTTTGTGGTGAATGCGCGGGCGGTGGCTTTGTTGATGCGCGAATACGTCGAGCGCTATCTGGCCCGTTCGGCAACGAGTGGGCGCATTGTCAATATCAGCACAGATGCCGCGCACGCCCATAATGCCAATATTAGTTATGCGGCCAGTAAACATGCCATCGAATCTTATACGCGCTCAGCGGCGGCTGAATTGGGTAAATATGGGATTACCGTCAATATCGTTGCACCGGGGCCGATTCAAACAGGCTATATCACGCCCGAATCCGAGAAATGGCTGGCTGAAAACACGCCGCTTTTACGTATCGGTGAACCCGATGATGTAGCCGATGTCATTGTTTTTATGGTTTCAGAGCAAGCCCGCTGGTTAACCGGTCAACTCCTCTATGTCGGGGGCGGTTGGCGCATGGGGCAATAGGTAGCGTTACACGCATTGCATCTCCTAAACAATAGAGGGCATCCGTGAGTGGATTGATCTGAAATACTGAGTTATGCACACAACAAGGGACTAAATCCATCTTGTTATGACTCATGCTGGGATTACAAGATCAACTCAACCCCAGGTTATTTCTTTAACCAGGGTCTGCAGGACCTTGCTTTGCTTGGTTGATAAGAATTTTTGGTCGATTTTAACGCGGTAGGCTGAAGCCATACCGCTACCCATAAAAACAAGCATGCTGAAGCAAGCTATGTTTTTTGACAAAATAAGGGTGATATAAAAAACGGGCGACACGTGTGTCGCGCCTGCCAACGATTATTGCAACGCGACCAGTTTGTAGGGGGGAGGCGCGCCTCCCCCGCATTTCAATATCCCATTTTAATATTCAGACACCACAAAAAAATCAATCCCTTGACTTTGACCTTAGGGCAAAGCTTAGACTGCAAGCAACATAAGTTATGAGGTTGTCGTTATGCTCAAAATCAGTGAATTTGCCCGACTCGTCCAAATCTCGACCAAGACGCTCCGGCACTATGACAAAATCGGGTTACTCAAGCCCGACTACATCGAGCCCATGACCAATTATCGCTACTACTCGATTAATCAACTGCATCGGCTCAATCGGATTTTGGCGCTTAAGGCCTTGGATTTGTCATTGGAGCAGATTATGCAGATTTTGGATGATGATCTTTCAGCGGAACAGATTCGCGGTATGTTGAAGCTGAAACAGGCGCAAATTGAAGCACGTCTCGCTGAAGAGCAAGCCCGCCTCACTTATGTTGAATCCAAAATTCAACAGATTGAAAACGAGGGTAAAATGTCTGAGTATGAAGTCCTTCTCAAGCCCGTTAAGGGTGGCCAAGTTGTTTCCATTCGGGATGTTGCGGATAATCGCGGCGATCTAAATCGCGTTCTCAATACAGCGTTTGCTGAACTCCGTGAATGTATTGCCCAAAGCGACGGCGATTTTGCCGAAAATCCGCTGTTAAATGGTGTGACGATTTATCATCTGGGCGAAGAGTGGAGCCCCGAAGACCCGATGGAAGTTGAAGCGTTGTATGGGGTTAGTGGCACCGTCAAAGCCCAAGGCCGTATCCAAGTGTATACCTTGCCCGATGCAGAATTGATGGCGACCACTTTGCATGATGGCTTATTCGCGACGTTGCCGGATGCCTATGCCGCGATCTTGGAATGGGTGGGCGCGCATGGGTATAAAATTTGTGGCGGCAGTCGTGAAGTCACCTTGAGTTATGATCTCGCCACACCGGATAGAGCTGTCACTGAAGTTCAGTTCCCGGTCGAAAAGCAAAACTAATCCACAGAACAATCAAAATGGAGGGGCTAGGCTCAACAGGGTCTGACCCTTCATTAGTTACAGTTCAGACATAGGTGATAAATGTCATCAATTTCAGGCTGATTGAGCTTTCGAGTGCTTCTCCCCAAGGGCTATAATTGTAGAAACACTTAGCAACCACTTATTTGCAAGCCACCCTGACAACTGGTCTTTTGTTCTACCTCACTGTTTTCCACCCTACATCGCTGAGAACGACCACAATGATTTTACGCGTGGGAGAAAAGGTTTTCGCTTCGCAATTTAAGGATAGGAAGATTTTGAAATGGTAAAAAAGCCTGAAAATAGTGACCCATCTCAGACCAACGAAAAGAACTTGAAGCATAAGCCGATATCGCGACGCGACGCCTTACGGTTAATCGCTTCAACATCGGTTGTTTTGCTGACATCGCAAGAAATTGATCGAGCCATCGCTTCGCAAGTAACCAGCCAAGCTCAACAAAAACGAGATGAAGATGCGGATATCCCTATTGTGTATATGACGACCGATATCAGCGCCGCGAGTTTATTGAAGGCTTATCAAGCCCTAGATCGCAAAGCGGAAGGCAACGTCGCTGTAAAAATTTCCAGTGGCGAACCCGGTGGTAATTTCTATTTGCATCCAGAATTTATTGAGCCCTTGGTGACCGAAGTAAATGGCACCATTGTGGAAACCAACACGGCTTATGGGGGCCCGCGCTCGACAACCGCTACCCATAAACAAGTCATGATTGATCACGGTTTCGCGGCCATTGCCCGCACCGATATTATGGATGAGCACGGCGATGTCGAGTTGCCTATCGTCGGTGGCCAGCATCTGTCGAATGTCAGGGTTGGTTCACATTTTCTTGAATACAATTTTGTGATAAATCTGGCTCACTTCAAAGGGCATCCGATGGGCGGCTTCGGCGGCGTTCTCAAAAATATGTCCATTGGCATTGCGTCATCGCGCGGCAAGAGTTTGGTGCACAGCGCGGGCAAGGAAACCGTTGGCTGGGGAAGTACTACGCCCCAAGATGATTTTCTCGAATCAATGGCTGAAGCCGCCAAGGGAATCCACGATTATATGGGGGAGAATATCCTCTACATCAATGTGATGAATAATTTGTCCGTCGATTGTGATTGTCGCGCCCATCCTGTTGATCCGACGATGCAGAATATTGGCATTTTAGCTTCCCTCGATCCCGTCGCCCTTGATCAGGCCTGTGTGGATTTGGTTTATGCCGCACCCGATGGGCAGGATTTAATTGAGCGCATGGAAGAACGAAATGGGATTCACATTCTGGAACATGCTGAAGCGATTGGCTTTGGTAGTCGTCAA
>JBNLCD010000395.1:0-5623 GCA_050303635.1 Anaerolineae bacterium | reverse complement strand
ATCCAAGTCTTGCTCACCGATTTCACACTCAAAGTCGTTGGCTTCACCGAAGGCCAAACTTATAGTCATTTGCCCGTGATCTTTATGGATATTCCCCAATGGCAACAACTGAAATTCCTCGGCGATACCACCCACAAAGACTATGTCAGCTTGGTTGGCGTGCAAATGGATAAGGAAACCGCTGAGAAAATGAGTGATCAACTCGAAGGTCGGGCGATTGTTCTGACGCAAAAAGAAGCAGTCAAAACTGTTCCCGGTTTCAGTGAAGAATCAGGCTCCATCAATATGATTCAAACCTTCTTGCTGATTATTGCCGCACTCATTATGACGGTCTTCTTCTATGTGCTCACCATGCAGAAGATTAGTCAATTTGGGTTGCTCAAGGCCATTGGCGCAAACACCAATTTCCTCATTAAAGATTTGTTGACGCAGGTGGTCATTCTAACTGTCGGCGGCATTTTAATTGGCGCAGGTCTATCGTATTTGGTGGCCTCAGTTATGCCCGCCGATGTGCCCTTTGCCCTAGATGCGGAGCGCGTGGCTGTTTACGGCGTTATTTTGTTGACAGTCGCTTTAATCGGTGCCCAGTTATCCCTCTGGAATATCAGTCGGGTTGATCCCCTCATTGCTATCGGGAGAAATGATTAACTACCATGCTCAAACTCAACAATATCTCAAAAATTTACGGTTCCGGTGAATATGCCGTCCAAGCACTGAAAGACATCTCGCTGGAAATTAAACAAGGTGAATTTGTCGCCATTGTCGGACCATCGGGTTCTGGCAAAACGACTCTGTTGGCCTTGATTGGAGCTTTGCTTCAACCCTCAAGCGGTTCTATCTATCTGAATGACACGGACTTAACCCAACTTAAGAAGGCCGCCCTCACCCAAATTCGCCTTGAACATATCGGCTTTGTTCTGCAATCAGCCAATCTCATTCCATCGTTGCGCGCCCGTGATCAATTACTCTTGGTCTCAGCCATTGCTAAAAAGATGGACAAACAAGCCGAAGCCAAAGCGGATGATTTGCTCGAAAGCTTAGGGATGAGTCACCGTCGCAATCACTATCCCGAAGAACTTTCTGGCGGGGAACGGCAACGCGTGGCGATTGCGCGCGCTTTGATGAATGAACCGGATATCATTCTCGCGGATGAACCAACGGCTAATCTGGATTCCAAACGGGGTTATGCAGTAGTCGAAATGTTGTCTAAAGAGATTAAGCAACGGAACACCGCAGGTATTATGGTGACCCATGATGAACGCATGCTCGATGCTTGTGATCGTGTGATCCGCATCGAAGATGGGCTTCTCCTCAACTAGATTCAATTTGAGCAGGGTCCAGCTATCACCCTGCTCAATCTTTTCTCCGCTCAAACTATCACGTTGATATATTGATTCACTATAATCAACATATCAATGTATCAACATAAAATATCAGGTAACCAGTAATGGAAATTATTCAATATCCGCTTATTAAGTGGCTAGAAATGAATACTTCAGAGCTTTCTTCTATGAATATTGGATTTGATGGCGATTTATATCTGTTGTCTGATAAATCGGATCAGTCGATGCCACATCGTAATCATGAGTTTGTCATCCAACAGATTATTGATCCAGAAAATATTCTAGTTTATGACATGTTTCCAACAGATAATTATTATCCTTTTGTCCACCCACTGCCTGATAATCATCTGCTTCTCGCCAATTCGTATACAATTTATCACGGCAACCAAGAGTTTGATGTAAATGCGTATATCTACAATATAGAAGGTGAATTAGTCCATCAGTCTTGCTTAGGTGATGAAATTGCCGATGTACAAACCACAGCCGATGGGCTGATTTGGACCAGTTATTTCCTTGAAGGTGTTTTAGGGAGTTATGACTGGCCTCTTCCATTTGGCAGGCATGGGTTGAATCAGTGGGATAGAGAAGGGAATTTAATGTATAAATATCATCCTAAATTAGGATTAGATACCATTTTAGGCTGTTATGCTTTAAACGTAACATCTAAGAATGAAACATGGTGCTATTACTCTCCTGATTTTCCGCTTGTACGATTGCTGGATAATCAAGTTGTCGATTTTTGGGAACCTCCAGTTAAATATGCAACAAGTTTTGCGGTGTGGAAGAATTATGTTCTGTTTGATGCAGGTTATGAGCGAGACAATATATTCACTTTACTGAAACTTGAAGATAATCATCAAACCACAATTGCCGCCAAACTACAATTTACAATTGAAGATGACCAACCGCTAATTGAGTTTAAGCATAAAGCTCGAGGAAATATATTCTTCTTAGTCAAAAGCGGTCATTGTTATCGCGTTGATTTGCGTGATATTTTGGAATATCTCGGTTTACCCAGATAATAAAAAAGCACCACTCTCTACAATCAGAAAATGGTGCTTATTCTATATGTGCAGGGTTAAGCGCTATTCGAGATAGGTCAGTGGGGTTACTTGGTCTAAAGGAACCCAGACAAAATTTTCACTGCCAAGGAAAATTGATACCCAGACCCGACCATCAACTACCTGCGTATCAGTCACAACATAGGTATCGGCAAAACTATTGTCATAATCAGCAGGTAGATAAATATCTGTACCGTCTACTGTCTGGACAATGTTACCAGCCGGACTGTCATAAGCAGGTTGAGTTTGGGATTGATCAATTTGAATCATACCCACATGCGGAACATTGATACCACCGGATACTGATAAAGGTGTTGCATCCATTTCAACGGCAATATGGGTGTCAGGCCATTTGATACCATCGATGGCATAGGAACCTAAATAGGTGAATATACCGGTCGGTGCCACCAGTGTGTCAACATACGCCAATACACTGCTACCGGGGAGAGCCACTGCCTCAAAAGCAACAGCATAACTCATGCCCGGCGCAAGCGTAATCGGGGTAGTCGCGGTAAATGTATATAATAAAAAACCATCATCAGTGTAATGATTAGGTAATGTGGCGGTGCCTAATGAACCAATATAGGTTCCCAAAGAACCGCTATTATCTTCATAAACATTGACTTCAATATCCATCGGACAGGGTGAAAAACACCCGGCAAAGACTGTAACCGCGTTTAGCTCGTAGGTAGAGCCACCACTCGGCACCTCGAAAACAACCCTTGGGTTGGCACTAAGGCCGCCACCGATAGTAACACCACCATTTATATATATTGGTTCAGCGAAGTTGCTGAGGACAACACCACTTAAGGCCGATGAAGTACTCAGCAGACTAATAACTATTACCAAGATGAATAGGCTAAGAAAACGACGTAGTTTCATAAGAGCGATTTCCTAATAGATATGATTTATTTGATAAAACTGGAGTAAGCGCATTATAACAAAGTTCTCTATCAATAGAAAACCGCTGATATGAAGTCAAATTTTGTCAGGATTACAAAACATAAAAGCACCACTCTCTACAATCAGAAAATGGTGCTTCATGTGATGCCGTCACGCGCGCTAAACGTGTCAGCTAAATTTCAAGAGATTGGACCGTCTCAACTTGGCCAGCCAAACCGTTCATCGTCAAAGAAATGAACTTCAGAACAGTATCGTTCCAGCCATAGATGTAATGTACATCAGGTTCGTTGTCCGGCGCAACCGCGTTCCGATAGGGCGCAATGGTAATCAAGAAAGCCTTGGCCTGCGGGGCCACCTTTTGCTTGTATTCACGCCAGGTCGGCAAGAAACCTTGGTTGCCATAGCTATCCACGGCCCATTCGATGTTATCCGTGATACCAATAAAGGTATCAACGGGAATCTTCTGAGCCAGCAAGTGGCTAATCGGGGCGCTGACAGCGGTGCCGCCCCCGCCAATCTTAGCCAACTTCTCAGCCGTGGTCATCAAGCTATCCCGTCCGGACAACTTAACTTTGACCACTTGATTTTCAAAAGGCAGAACCAGTGCATTTGCAGTTTTCTTCAGCAATGCGCCAGAGAAAATGCCCGCGATATCAATATACCGCGTCACAGACCGCGCATTGATTCGACCACTCATGGACCCGGAGACATCGGGCGCAATACAAATCGTGCCACCCAAGTCGGGCATGTTGGCAAATGCTTGGTCCATTGCATCCAGCAAGGCATCGGCCACCAATGCTTCAGACGGCTGAATCACTTGGAACATTTGATGCGCGGTGTAAAGCCGGAAGGGCAAAACCTTGGCTCCCTTCAGCGCATCGGCATTCTTCAAGCGATCAGCGACATACTTGGCGTTGGCCTTGTCTTGCAAAACGCCCGCCCGTTGCAAGGTGTTCAAGTGCCGCAACAGAGCAAAGTAGGGCATTTCATGCATCAAGGCCACCCACGTTTCCACATCAGGCTTGATAACACCTGTCACGACTTCATACGGCAACCGCCCATCAGCAATCATGGTGCGCGCTTGGGCTTGATAATCTGCGATGTCCGCATCGAGTCGCTTTAGATTTTCAAAAGCACCAATTTGCGGGGTTTGCGTGCGCAATTCATCCGCTTGCGCCCACTTGTCCCGATCCGTCAACCACATAAAAAGCGCGTCTTGCTTTTCGGTCAGCGGCTTGGGGTGGGTCAATCGCAAGATATCCCGCAAGCTGTAACCTTGGCCGCCAGTGGCGTACTTGATGGCATGGTATTCGCTCAGACCATTTAACCATTCATTGACGGTAGACTTGATCATCCGCCCCATGCCTGCACCGACAACCCCGCCCCGGATAATTTCAACGAAGTCGGCCAAGTCACCGGGGGTCCGAATCACCTTGCTAAAAATCTTTTGGAAAAGTGCTTTATTCGTCTTGGTCAGATACGCCAGACCGACAATTGGCTGTAAACGCATCAAACCTTCATTGCGGGCATAGATAATGGCTCGCGCGGCAAAATCGGGATTTTCACTGACCATCTTGCTATGTAAAGCCAGCGCCTCATCAAAGAGTTGTTTTTCATTCGTATAAAAAGTTCCGGTCAACGTATTTGTCAGCAAAAGTTGCAAATACGCCTCTTCATCGGACCGTTGGAAGGACGGAAATCCTTCGGGGTTTACCCCATGCGCGTGAGCATAGGGGTTACGCCGATCATTAAATTTATTCAGGATGCGAGACATTGCTCATAACCCCTTTAACTAAATTAGATTGAATTTTATGTGGCAGGATTCCGCCACATGAAACGATTGCAGGAATTGAACCTGGCCCAGACGCAACCATGCATCGTTTTGTTGGTTGTTTTTTCTATTTGAATGAAGGACTGGATTGTTTGTTAAAGGAGGTGGAGGAAGGTAGAAGTGAGGAAGATTTGGAAATTACTCAATTACCATCAGCCAACTCCCGAACATACACAATATTCATCAAATAGGCGATTATCTATCTGATTCGATTGCTCATGTTCATCATTGAGACTATGCGATTTTATGGGCCAATATGTTCTAAGAAGCATGGCTGTTCGTTTCCTTTCAATGTTTTGTTTGCTATTGAGAATTCAATACTGCTAAATCGTAGAGGGAAAAGTGCAAAGGACATTAGTTTGGCAATTCCTAATCTACAGTTAGGCGCGAAGTAACCCTTGCTGGCACCTCTACGATGATGATGACAAGACGTAGAGGGAAGATGGCCGAGGTGGATTTCCTCTCGTACAGTCCGAAGTAACCCC
>JBNLCD010000394.1:0-5639 GCA_050303635.1 Anaerolineae bacterium | reverse complement strand
CTAACGTGATTTGAAAATTAAATGGAATGCGCAAACGCGGGTGAGGCATGCCTCGCCCCTACAAATTTATTGTGTCCAGAAATAAACTTTGTAGTGACGACCCATGTGTCGCCCCTTTTTATACCACCATTAATTTTTCAAAAATCATAAGCGCACTATTTCAATTCCTGAAAGATTCAACGTCTAGAAGATCGATGACCTTTTGATAGTTTGAGGTGTTATCAATGCAAAACGTGGCGAGCCATCCCTGACCCACCACGCTGTGATTTTTGAATTGGTTTGCTAAGTAATGCGCAGTTAGAAAGTACAGCGATCATTCACAAGAGCATCCCACGGGGTGTAGATATTAATTTGGTAATGATCGTTGACCCAGTACACCACGGTGTACCATTCGGTGTAGCCATCTTGGAAACGCACGCCATTCGGATCTTGATTGAGTGTCGAGGGTGCAATATCGGCAATCATAAAGCCAGTGGTCTCATCCACTGTACCCCATACCTCAATCCGATCTGGGCCGGATTGGAAGGCATACGTTAGGTCAAACATACAATAGGCTCGCAAGCTGATTAACCCAAGCAATTCTTCAAAATTCGTCCATGTATAGTTATTGCCAAATATGGTGACGGTGCCACCGTTCGGATTTAACGATTGAATCAGAGCCGCAATTTCGGCTTGTTGTTCATACGAGGGCGTTGTCAGATCAAACACGAGGGTATCAAAACCCGGACCACCATCTAAGATGCCAAGCACATTCGTACCATCGCGCATAATCACGAAATCGTTACCGCCATTGGCGTTAACATTGCCTATCGTGGCTTGCTCAATGATGATGGTATCGTTCCCTGTGCCGGTGCCGGTGGCTGTGTCGCCATAAATTTGATCCACTAGCCCACCCGCATTAGAAATGATAATGAGATCGTCACCGGAACCATCACCGTCTTCGCTATCACCCGAAACAAACTCAACATTATTGGCGACATTTCGGATGATAATGATATCGTTACCGGAGCCATTACCTTCAACGGTATCGCCCGATACAAATTCAACATCTTCACCAATATTCGTAATGAGAATGATATCGTTGCCGGAGCCATTGCCCCAATCGGTATCCCCTAAAATATATTCCACATCATCCGCAATATTATAAATAGTAATGGTATCATCCCCGAAGCCATCGCCGGCACCCGAATCGCCTAAAACAGAGACGACGTCATCATCAATATCGAAAATCGTGATAGTGTCATTCCCAAAGCCATCATTGTTGACGCTATCACCAAAAATCCCGTTAACATCGTCAACGACATTAAAAATAATAATCGTGTCATTCCCGGTACCTACACCCCAATCTGAATCACCGACAACAAATTCAACATCTTCATCAACATTCGAGATCGTGATGGTATCATGGCCAGAGCCATCATCTTCAAATGAATCACCCGTAATATCCGTCACGATAAAACCGACGTTAGAAATGGTGATGGTGTCATTACCAGAACCTTCGCCAATAACGGTATCGCCGGTGATAAACGCAACCATATCATCCACATTCGTAATGATAATGGTATCATCCCCGAAGCCATCGCCATCAAATGAATCGCCAAAATTTCCGATCACGATAGCGCTAATATTAGAAATGGTGATGGTATCATCACCTGAACCTGTACCTTCTTCGCTATCCGCAAAAATATTAATAACGACATCAACCCCCGTAATGGTTATGGTGTCATTGCCGGAGGCGTTGCCGGCTACCGTATCATCTGCATATAAGCCAAGAATATCATCGGTATCGCAATTGATTATATCGTCACCGGCTGTGGGGGTTGGTAAACAGGCGGCTTCGGCTTGATGCTGATAGAGAGCAAAACCGGTCATACCTGTTATGAGAGCAATGATTAAGATTAAGTGCGTAAGCTTCATAGGGGTTCCCTTTCTTATAAAATTTATGAATTTTGCTTGCGATAAGTGCTATATACTTATAGTCGCCTTTAAAAATGATTTAGGGTTAATGACTGGTGTCATCAAGGTTCAAATTAAAATTTCGGATGCGTCTGTACGAAACGCATTTTTAGAGCATGTCACTTATGATAATGAAAAGATGTTTAGATTCTGTTTAGAGGGTGAAATTGAGGTGAAACAACACCGTAGGTTTCAACCTACGTCTAGCATGAAAACAAAGAAACACGGTAGGCTGAAGCCATACCGCTAATCATAAAAACAAACATGCTGAAGCAAGCTTCGATTCTCGGTTTAGCCGTTTTGCGCTTGGTTGACATACCCAGTCAATTGTGAGACGAACCAATAAGCGCACTCGATCCATTCCCATTCGAAGTTCTTGTCTAGGCATAGGAAATCGGGTGTATTAGGAGCGGACAAGAGGTAGCCTGTCCCTACAAAATTCTAGCAAACCGCTCATATAGGACAAGATATATCTTCAGTTCATACTGAGTCGCTCGGGAAATTCCATTTTTATAGAATCTAAGATAAACACCACAATTCCAGAAATCAGCAGAAACACTTGCTTTTTCAGGTTATAATCGGCAGATACGGATTGAATACCCACCTCAGCAGGGGACAACACAATGTCAATAATTTATCATGAAACCGATGCCAATTTAGCTCATCTAGCTCAGCGCCAAGTGGCCTTGATTGGCTATGGCAACTTAGGGCGTGCACTGGCGTTGAATTTGCGCGATAGCGGGCTAAACTTAATTATCGGTAACCAACAAGACCATTATGCCGATCTGGCCAATAACGACGGGTTTGAAGTTTATTCCATTGCCCAAGCGGTGCAACAAGCCGACACCATTTTTATGATTATTCCCGATGAAGCCATGCCGCAAACTTATTTGCAGTTTGTCGCGCCGTATTTGCGCACGGGCGATATGTTGATTTTTGCGTCCGGCTACAATATCGTGTTTGGCTATATTGAACCGCCCGGTTATGTCGATATTGCGTTGATTGCGCCACGTACGTTGGGCGTCGGGGTGCGGGATGGTTATCTAACGCGTTTAGGTTTCCCATGCTTTGTCGCGGTTGGACAGGACAGTTCGGGGCGGACATGGGAATATTTATTGGCGTTAGCATTGGCGAGTGGGGCATTGCAACAAGGGGCGCTCGAAGTCAGTTTCAATCAAGAAGTGGAACTCGACCTGTTTGCACAACAAACGGTGGTGCCCGCCTTACATGCGATTTTGCAAGCGGCGATGCAAGCCTTGATGCGTGAAGGGTATCCGCCCGAAGCCATTTTGACCGAGTTATATCTATCGGGTGAATTGGGTCTATTGTTGAGTCGGGCGTCGACTTCGGGCTTTTCCAATGCGCTCAAAATGATGTCACCCACGGCGCAATATGGTATATTGTCGCGTACGAGTCAATTTGAGGAGAATAAGTTGGCGCGATTGATGGAGCAAATTCTGGATAATATTCGGGCTGGGAAATTCGCGCAGGAATGGACCGATGAATTTAAGGATGGGTATCCACGCTCCAAACAATTGCTGGAAAGATTTGGCGATTCGGATTTGTGGCAACACGAAACGGAGACACTCGATTCGTTGCGAGGACTTAGCTAACGCTTACCCTGCGCTAGCCCAAATGACACGTTGAACCAACCATTGCCCTGTACAATCAAAGGGTAGTCACTAAAATAGATGATTAAAATACCTTCGAACTGGAGGAAGACTCACTTGAAAATAAGATTATTCATTGTGCTTGCGATATTAAGTTTGAGTTTAAGCGCCTGTTTCCGTGATGCGGGAAATGGCAATGCAAATCCCACTCGCGTGGATGTGGCTGATATTTTCCCGACACCGACGGTGACGCGGCGTCCGGCGACGCAACCGCCAACCTTTACGCCCAGCAATCCGGCGACAGCGACGGAAGAACCACCGGTGGGGGGACCGCCAGTTGAGGGAACTGTTGAAGAAGGTGATGACTCAGCAACCGTATTTGTGCCCAGTTTTACGCCCAATCCGAATGCGACCATTGCGCCACCCAGTTTAGGCGGATCAAGTGGCACGCCAACCTTGAGTAGCATAGGTCCCACGAGCACGTTATCAACTTTGCAACCCACGCCGACCGAAGTTGAGACTGAAGAACCAGATTGTATTTATGTGGTGCAAGCCGGCGATACGCTGTTTAGAATTGCGCAAAATATCGACACGGAATTGTTCCCCGAAGACTTTGTAGCCATCAATCCTGAACTGGCCGCCAATCCAGACAGTCTTTATTTGGGACAAGAATTAAAGATTCCGAATTGTGTACCTGATACAGATGAAACCGCAACGGATGGCACCGTTGTACCGGGTACGACAGCATCACCGGGTGCGGAAGCGACTTCATCTAATCCCAATTTGCCAGATGGGTACCAAATTTATGTGGTCCAAGAGGGCGATACGTTATTCAGTATTGCGTTTAGCTTTGGCGTGACGGTGGATGATGTGGTTGCCGCGACAGATTTCCTGATTAGTGAAAATACTATTATTCACGCGGGTGATGAGTTGGTGATTCCGCCGGCAGAATAAACCAAAGCCATCAACTTATAGTTGAAAATTTTCTACAAGGGGTATCCAGTGCGGTGCCCCTTTGTTGTTTTTGGAAGCCTAGTAAGAGCAAACGGGCGGACACGCAGGTCCGCACCCTATTTAAAGTCTTGCTGATGACTAGCTGAGTTGCATTCAAAATAAAATTTTATTGCGATTTCAGGCTATTAGCTTGTTTGCCCAAAGCGATCAATTTGCCATGGATATCGGTTTGAGTGCGATAAAAGCAAAAGTATTTTGTTAATTTTTGTAGCACAGCGCTTTTAATTTTGTCGATTATGTTACAATGTTCAACACACTCACACATTAACTAGGTTACAGGATAATCGTTTTTTATGTCGTCGCGTTTTACGTTGGCCGAACGCAAATTGTTGATGAAAGGTTTGCTCATTTTTAGTGAGAATATTGAGCACGGTACCCAAGTGCTCTATGATCACTTATTTGAGATTGAACCCAATATTAAGCCTTTGTTTGCAAATACGGATATGCAAGCTCAAGGACAGGCGTTGTTAGGCTTTTTAAACACGATGGTTACCTCGCTGGCGGCGATTAAAGATGTGCAACCGGATGTTAAAGCCCTTAAAGAACGACACCTTGAATATGGCGTTAAATCAGAACACTATTTAACTTTTGGGGAAGCCTTGCTAATATCGCTAGCGGAAGTTTTGGGGGATGAATTTACCGCCGAAATGGAATCCGCTTGGATGAAAGTCTACACATTGGTTGTCATCAGTATCCGGACTGCCGAGTAAAACCGAAAGGTACCCTGTGCCTAAGCCTATTATTGAAATACACAATCTGGTTAAACAACTGCCTTTGGGCGGTCAACAGCTCGATATCCTCAAAGATATTACCCTCGATATTTATGAACGTGAAATGCTGGCTATCGTTGGCCCATCCGGAAGCGGCAAAAGTACGCTGATGGGTTTGATCGGTGGCTTAGATGTAGCGACCAGCGGAAAAATTATCCTCGATGGGGACGACATCACGCAACTCAGTGAGCGTAAATTAACCAATCTGCGCAATCAAAAAATTGGCTTTGTTTTCCAATATTTCAACTTGATCCCGACATTGACTGCACTGGAAAATGTCATGCTTCCT